>CAUUIU010000006.1:0-24446 GCA_963545025.1 uncultured Sphingopyxis sp.
CACTTCTAGCTTCGTCGGCAGCGTCAGATGTGTATAAGAGACAGTCGCAGCCCACTCCGTCCTCAAGCGGCACGGTGCCGCGCTGCGCGCCGCCCGCGCCGAGCGCCCCCGCGGTCGCGTGGCAGCCGAGGCACATTTGCGCGGTCGACGGGTCGCCGATGCCGAGGTTGCGCGCGATGAACTGGCTGCGGCTGTTCGAAAGCACAGCCCAGGCGCGGCTGTGTGCCCCGCCCACGGTCGAGGGCTCCTGCCATTTCATAAGCTCGTCCTGGCGGACGACGGTGCCGTCGCCTTCCATGCGGCCGTGACAGGTCGACCCCGCGCAGGAGGCGACGCCGGTATAGCGGCCGCCGCCTTCGCCCTGCGAACGGGCGGGTGGAGCAGCGACGATGGCAGCGATCGCGAGCGCGAAGAGCAGCGCCGCGAACGCCGCTATGGCCGCCCACGGTCGCTCGCCGCGTCCACGAATCGCGTCGGTCGTCATCGCTGAGTCCCCTTTTCCCGCCCGACGCTTTTACGCCTTGGGCCGCAAGTTTACACTACCCCGAATGCCAGCATCGCGTCGGCGACTTTCTTGAACCCCGCGATGTTGGCGCCCTTCACATAATCGATATAGCCGCCGCCCTGATCACCATAGGTCAGGCAGCTGGTATGGATGCCGTCCATGATGTCCTTGAGCATCTGTTGCAGCTCGGCTTCGCTCCAGCTGCGGCGTCCGCTGTTCTGGCTCATTTCGAGGCCCGAGACGGCGACGCCGCCGGCATTGGCGGCCTTGCCCGGGGCGAACATGATCTTCGCATCCTTGAAAACATGCACGCCTTCGAGGTTGGTCGGCATATTGGCGCCTTCGCTGACCGCGATGCAGCCATTGGCGACGAGCGCCTTGGCATCGTCGCCGAGCAGCTCATTCTGCGTCGCGCATGGCAGCGCGACGTCGCACTTCACCCCCCACGGCGTCTTGCCCGCGGTGAAGCTCGCGCCTTTATACTCGTCGCAATATTCCTCGATCCGGCCGCGGCGGTGCGTCTTGTGCGCCTTCACCCAGTCGATCTTTTCCTGGGTGATGCCGTCGGGATCGTGGATGAACCCGCCCGAATCGGACAAGGTCAGCACCTTGCCGCCGAGCTGGACGATCTTTTCGGCCGCGTGGGTCGCGACATTGCCCGAGCCCGAGATGACCGCGGTCTTGCCGACCAGATCCTGCCCTTTCGCCGCGAGCATGTTGGCCAGGAAGTAAACGGCCCCGTAACCCGTCGCCTCGGTACGGATCAGCGAGCCGCCCCATTCGAGCCCCTTGCCGGTGAGCACACCGGTAAACTCGTTGGTGATCCGCTTATACTGGCCGAACATGAAACCAATCTCGCGGCCGCCGACGCCGATGTCGCCCGCGGGAACGTCGATATCGGCGCCGATGTGGCGGTAGAGCTCGGTCATGAAGCTTTGGCAGAAGCGCATGATCTCGCGCACACTCTTGCCCTTGGGGTTGAAGTTCGACCCGCCCTTGCCGCCGCCCATCGGCAGCCCGGTCAGAGCATTCTTGAACGTCTGTTCGAAGGCGAGGAATTTGAGCACCGATTCGGTGACGCTGGGGTGAAAGCGAATGCCGCCCTTGTAGGGCCCGATGGCATTGTTGTTCTGGACGCGCCAGCCGCGCTGGACGCGGATATTGCCGTTGTCATCCTCCCAGCACACACGGAAGGATACGACCCGGTCGGGCTCGGCGATGCGGCGCAATATCTGTTGCGCGTGATATTGTTCCTTGTCGGCGATGAAATCGAAAATGTCCTCGGACACTTCCTGCACCGCCTGAACGAACTCGGGTTGCCCCGGGTTACGCCTTTTTACGCCTTCCATGAACGTCGAAAAGTCGACGTGATCCGAAACTGCCATGCACCCCTCCCCTGATGACTGGGAAAGCCGGTGCGACCCACTGACGATTTTATCGTTGACCGACCTTGCCAGTGGAAGGCTACACCATCGCGAAGCAAAGGCAAGACGGCAGCAGGGCAGGCGGGCTTTTTCCGTGCGCCGCGCAAGAGGGACAAATATGAGCGAGAGCAACAAGATGGCGGGGCGGGTGTCGGGCACGAACCGCGCGATACTGATTGCCGCTTTCGTCCTGCTGGCGGGCGCGATCGGCTATACGATCTGGCGCGATTCGGCGCCTTCCGCCGCCGATCCCGCAGCCGGAGCGCCCGCCGCACCATCCGACCAGCTCGCCGCGCTCGAAGCCCGGACGCGGAGCGAGCCGACCAGCGCCGAGGCGTGGACCGCGCTCGGCGCGGCGCGTTTCGACCTCGGCGAATTCGCCGGTGCCGCCGTGGCCTATGAAAAGGCGGTCGCGCTGTCGCCCGAATCGGCGGGGCTGTGGTCGGCGCTCGGCGAAGCGCGCGTGATGGCGAGCGAGCGCGATCCGATGCCGGCGCCGGCGCTCGCCGCCTTCGACAAGGCGATCGCGCTCGACGCCAGGGATCCGCGCGCACGCTATTTCCTCGCGGTGAAGAAGGACGTCGGTGGCGACCATCAGGGCGCGATCGAGGACTGGTTCGCGCTGCTCGCCGACACGCCGCAGGGTGCGCCGTGGGAAGCGGATCTGCGCCGCACGATCGAACAGGTCGGCGCGATCCACAAGATCGACGTCGCCGCGCGGCTCGCGAGCACGCAGCCGCGGCCGCTGACGGCCAACGAAATGCCCGTCGCGGCGCGCGCGATCCCCGGGCCGAGCCGCGCCGACATGGAAGCCGCCTCGCAGCTTCCCAAGGGCCAGCAGGACCAGATGATCGAGGGCATGGTCAGCGGGCTCGAAGCCAAGCTGAAGGCCAATCCCGCAGACGTCGACCGCTGGATCATGCTGATGCGCAGCCGCATGACACTGGGCGAAAGCGCGAAAGCCGCACAGGCGCTGAAGGACGGCATCGCCGCCAATCCCGCAGCAGCGGGACGGTTGAAGGCGCAAGCGCAGTTGCTGGGGGTGCCGGGCGCGTGATGGTCGAAGGCGATTGACCGGCCCCGCGGGCTGTGCCAATCGCCGGCACGTCGCGGGTGTAGCTCAATGGCAGAGCAGAAGCTTCCCAAGCTTACGACGAGGGTTCGATTCCCTTCACCCGCTCCAGACTTTCGCAGCGATTTAGCCCCGCTAAATCGCGACCAGCGAAAGTCCGGCCAGCCCGCGCAGCGGGACTGACGGCGCGGCTTTGCCGCGCCGGACCTTCAACCTTCGACGCGCTCCACCCTCACCGACTGGCTGACGAACGCGATATCGCGGTACGCGGTCAGGAAGGATATGTCGGCGGCGTCGCGGCCGACGCAGATGCGCGCCATTTCGGACGCCCGCGCCATGCCGGTCGCATCGACCGGGTGCCAGTCGCCGTCGAGATACACTTCGGCCACGGCGTGGAAATCCTGCGGCGCGACGCGCGGGGCATAGGCGCTGGCCATGCGTGCCGGGATATGCGCGGCGCGGGCGAGCGCGATCATGACATGGGCATAGTCGCGGCACACGCCGCGGCGCTCGACAAAGCTGTCGAGCGCGCCGGTCTCGGCATCGCTCGAGCCCGAGACATAGGTGAAGCGGCTTTCGATCCAGTCGCGCATCCGGCCGATCTTTTCGCCGCCCTCGAGCTCGCCGAAGCGGCGATCGACGAAGGCGTGGAACTTGTTCGACGGGCAATAGCGCGATTCGTTGAGATAGGGGACGGCCTCGGCCGGCAGCCGGTGGAGCGGCACCTCGGCCAGCGACCGAAGATCAATATCGGGGCGGTCGACCTCGACCAGCGCGCGATACTCGGCGCGAAGGCTCCCCTCGGTGCGCAGCCAGATCGGTTCGCAAACGCCGCCCACCGCGGGGACTCGCGACAGATAGTCGGGGGTGCCGACGTCGAGCGAGGCGCCCAGGACGCGCTGGCCATGGCCATCCGCCGCCTCGATCTGGAGCATCAGATCGACGGGTTCGGACAGGCGGTAATTTAAGGAGGCGGATATTTCGAGTTTCATCTATCGGCAACGCATGAGGGAGGGTTCGGTGGCGCTAGGGACGACAGGGACAAAGAGCAAGTGACACCGGCGCGGACCATCCCGTTCATCGTCGTGACGATCTTCATGGACGCGGTCGGTTTCGGCATCATCATGCCGGTGCTGCCGCAGCTGGTGATGGAGGTCGGCCGCATCGACCTGCCCCACGCGATCGAGGTCGGCGCATGGATCGGGCTGGTGATGGCAGTCGCGACCTTCCTCGCCTCGCCCGTGCTCGGCAATCTGTCCGACCATTTCGGGCGGCGGCGCGTGCTGCTGCTCGCGCTCGCCGGCCTCGCCGTCGATTATGCGCTGCTCACGGTCGTCGAGACCTTGCCCTGGCTGTTCGTCGCGCGCGCTTTGTCGGGCATTTTCGGCGGCAGCTATGCCGCGGCGCAGGCGGCGATCGCGGACATCACCAAGCCCGAGGAGCGCGCGCGGAACTTCGGCTTCGTCGGCGCAGCCTTCGGGATCGGGTTCGTCGCGGGGCCGGCGATCGGCGGCTTCCTCGGCGAGATCAGCCCGCGCGCGCCCTTTGTCGCCGCCGCGGTCCTTGCCGCCGCCAACATGCTCTATGGCTATTTCATCTTCCCCGAAACGCTGGCCCCCGAACGCCGCCGGGCGTTCGACTGGCGCCGCGCCAACCCGCTGGGCGCGTGGAAGACGATGCGCGCGCTTCCGGGGATGGACGGCGTCGCCGCGGTGCTGGTCCTGTGGCAGATCGCGAGCCTCGTCTATCCGATGACGTGGAGCTTCTATTGCATCGCGCAGCTCGGCTGGACGCCGGGGATGATCGGCGCGAGCCTTGCCGCGGTCGGGGTGATGATCGCGCTCGGGCAGGTCTTCGTCGTCGGCCCGGCGGTCGCGCGCTTCGGCGAGCGCGACGCCGCGACGCTCGGCATCCTCGTCGCGGTCGCGGTCTATATCGGCTACGCCTTCACCACCTCGACGATCGGCGCCTTCCTCCTGCTGATCCCCGTCGCGTTGCAGGCGCCGGTGCAGCCGTCGCTGATGGCGATGATGTCACGCCGCGCCACCGCCGAGACCCAGGGCGAGGTGCAGGGAATTTCGGCGATGGCGATGGGGCTGGGCCAGCTGTTTGCGCCGCTGCTGCTCACCGGGACGATGGCCTATTTTACGGCCGACAAGGCGCCGGTGCGTTTCCCCGGCGCCGCCTTTGTCGTTGCCGCGATCTTTGGTTTGCTGGCGATCCTGATGCTGCGCCGTCTGCCGCGCGCGACGCAGGTCGCCGATCAGATGCCGCCGTCGGTCACCGCATAGCCGAGCGCTTCGAGGCCCGCGGTCAGCATCGCGACGCACGCGGTGACCGCGCCCTCGTCGACCGAGCGGACGACGAAATTGGCGCCGACTTTGCCATCGCGAAAGAAGGGATAGCTGCCGATCGCGACGCCGGGATGGTCCTTCTCGCCCTGGCGCAGCAGATCGGCGATCTCGCTTTCGGGCGCCCATGAACCGATCGTATGCGCGACGAGCGGCGCGCCGCCTTCGAGCTGCCCGGTCAGCGCGTCGAGCATGCCCGCGGTGATATGCGGCACCCCTGCCATCACGAACAGATTGCCGATGCGGATGCCGGGCGCGCCCGACATGCGGTTGGGGATCAGTTCGGCGCCATCGGGGGTGCGCGCCATGCGCAGCCGGGCCTCGGTCAATTCTCCGCCGCGCGCCGTGTAGTATCGTTCGAGGATCGCACGCGCGTCGGGATGGACGATGACGCCGACGCCAAGCGCCTTGGCGACCGCATCGACGGTGATGTCGTCGTGCGTCGGGCCGATACCGCCGGTGGTGAAGACATAGTCGTAGCGCGCGCGAATCGCGTTCAGCGCGGCGATGATTTCATCCTCGACATCGGGGACGATGCGCACCTCGCGCAGGCGAATGCCCTGCACTTCGAGCCAGGTCGCGATCTGCGACACATTCTTGTCCTGCGTGCGGCCCGAGAGAATCTCGTCGCCGATCACCAGCACGGCGGCGGTCCAGATGCGTTCGTCGCTCATCGCTTTGCCTTAGCCGGGAACGACGACAAAACAAGCCCGGTGGAACATCGAGATTGTTCCTGATATGTTCCAACGCGAATCGCAAGGACAAGGGAGACGCGACATGGCCGACGATCTGATTTTCTATACCAATCCGATGTCGCGCGGGCAGATCGTCCGCTGGATGCTCGAGGAGGTCGGCGCGCCCTATGAGCCGCGCATCCTCGATTATGGCACGACGATGAAGGACGCCGACTATCTGGCGGTCAACCCGATGGGCAAGGTGCCCGCGGTCGTCCACGACGGCAAGGCCGTGACCGAATGCGCCGCGATCTGCGCCTATCTGGCCGACGCTTTCCCCGAAGCCGGGCTGGCACCAGACCCGGCGGACCGCGCCGATTATTACCGCTGGCTGTTCTTCACCTCGGGTCCGGTCGAACAGGCCATCACCGCCAAGCATTTCGGGATCGAGCCCGATGCCGACCAGCAGCGCTCGGCGGGCTTCGGGACGCTCGACCATGCGCTCGATGCTCTCGAAAGTGCGGTCGCGGGCAAAAGCTTTGTCGCGGGCGACCGCTTCAGCGCCGCCGACGTCTATGTCGGAAGCCAGATCGACTGGGGGTTGCAGTTCGGGACCATCCCCTCGCGACCGGCGTTCGAAGCCTATGTCGCGCCCTTGCGCGAGCGCGCGGCGTACAAGCGCGCCAAGGAAATCGACAATGGCCTGATTGCCGAGATGCAGGCGGCGGGCACCGCGCCCGCCTAAGGCAGCGCCTTCAGCAATCCGCCGGCGAGCGGTGCAAGCCGCCGGACCTGCCCATCCTGCGATTCGCTGGCCGCGACATAGACGGCATCGCCGAACGCGCTGCTGTTGTGCACCGCCGCCAGCCCCGCCTCGCTGGCATAGGGCGCCTTCCAGCGCGGCGCATCGCCCGGATGCAGCGCCTGGAACCACGCAGCCCAGGCGGCATCGTCGATATCGGTGCGCCGCGCGAGGAAGAGCAGCGGCCGTGCAAGCCGGCGCGCCTCGCCATGGACATAGAAGGGCGGCGGCGAGGCGGTCGGCGCGACCTGCGCCGCGATCGCGCCGAGCAACAGATCGGCGTCGGCGCGCGACAGGCGCGGGTTGAGCGCGAGCTGCATCAGCAAATCGGCGCCATGTGCGACGCCATGCCGCCAGCCTTCGCCCGCCGTGAAACCGCGATAGTCGGTGACATTGCGCAGATAGGCAGCGCCCGATACCGCAAGTTCATGCAATTCGGCTTCGCTCAGATAGGGAGTGATGCGGTCGGCGCGCGCGACTTCGGACAGCGCGAGCGCGGCAAAGGGGCGGTGGAACCCGCCGGCATCGTTGGGCGCAGCCGCCATCGCACTCAGCAGCGCCAGCGCCTGGCGCATCTGGGTGTCGGTGAGGTGCCGTCCGCGCAGCCCTTCGGTCCACAGGGTGAAGGCGAAATCGTCGCGCACCGCGGGATCGGAGCTGCCGAGGCACGCCGCGAGCGCATCGAGATCGGTCAGGCTCGCCTTGGGAAAGAAGGCCGCGGCATAGGCCTTGAGATCGCCGTCCGCAGGCCGCGCCACGGCGCAGCCCGGCGCCGGTTCGGCGGCCTGAACAGCGGGCAAGGCCAGTATCGCGGCCGCCGCGAGCATCCCGATACGAATCATGCCTGTCCCCCTAACCCCAAAAGAAAGAGCCCGGCGAATCGCTCCGCCGGGCTCTTGTTTGTCGCCTCTAGTCCGTCCGCTTATTCGCGGCTGCCGAGCAGATTGAGCAGGAAGGTGAACATGTTGACGAAGTCGAGGTAGAGCGTCAGCGCGCCCATCACCACCGACTTGCCGACAAAGTCGGTCCCGCGGACATAGAAATACATGCTCTTGATCTTCTGCGTGTCATAGGCGGTGAGGCCCGCGAAGATCAGCACGCCGATGACGCTGATTGCCATGCCCATCGCGCCCGACTGGAACACGAAAGCATTGAGCAGCATCGCGACGAGCAGGCCGACCACGCCCATGATCAGGAAGGTGCCGAAACCCGACAGATCCTTCTTGGTCGTGTAGCCATAGAGGCTGAGGCCGAGGAAGGCCGCGGCGGTCGCGAAGAAGGTCTGCGCGATCGACGTGGCGGTGAACGCCAGAAAGATCGTCGACATCGACAGGCCCATGACCGCGGCATAGACCCAGAACAGGGCCTGCGCGGCGGTCGTCGACAGCTTGTTGATGCCGAAGCTCAGCACCAGCACGAAAGCCAGCGGCGCGAGCGCAACCACCCACATCAGCGGGCTGCCAACCAGCGAGGCGGTGAAGCCCGACTGATACGCCAGCATCGCGACGATGCCGGTCAGCAGCACGCCCGAACCCATATAGTTGTAAACCGACAGCATGTACGACCGCAGGCCGGCATCGACGGCCTGGTCCATTGCATTCGCGCCGGCGCCAAAACCGGAAGCCGCCATATTGGGGTCGTTCCAATTCGCCATTTTCATTACTCCATCACCGGCCAGCCCATACCGGCCGTTCCGATAATATCGGGGTTTTGCCCCTTTGTTTCAAGCGAAACCGGACAGGGCGCGTTTTGGGGCAATTTTCTTGCGCAAGGGGTCGCGGGGCACCGCCGCGCGCCTTATGCTGGCGACACCATGTCCACGCACCGCCTGTTCGTCGCGCTTCGCCCGCCACGCGCCATCCGCGAAACGCTGACCGCAGCGATGCACGGAATCGCCGGCGCGCGCTGGCAGAGCGACGATCAACTGCACCTGACGTTGCGCTTTATCGGCGAAGTCGACCATCACCGCGCCGAGGATATCGCCGCCGCTCTGGGCGCGCTGCACGCGCCCACGATCGCTGCGCGCATCGCCGGAGTCGGTCTGTTCGAGCGGCAAGGACGGCCGCATATGGTGTGGGCGGACGTCGGGCCGCACGAACCGCTCGCCGCGCTGCACCGCAAGGTCGACCAGCGGCTCGCGCGGGTCGGCGTCGCGGCCGAGACTCGCGCCTTTCTCCCGCACGTCACCCTCGCGCGCCTCAACCGCAGTTCGGGGCCGGTGGCGCCCTTCCTCGCGCTGAACGGCGACCTCGCCAGCCCCGCCTTCGCCTTCGATCAGGTGATCTTGTACGAAAGCGAACTCGGGCACGGCGGGTCGCGCTATCACCCCGTGGCGCGCTATCCGCTGGACGGCGAAAATCTGGCGACCAATGCCGAAGCGACAGCGTCGACATCGCGCCACGTCACCCCAAAGCCGTCGTCGGCACCATAATAGGGGTCGGCGACGCTGTTGCCGCCGCGTCCCGGCACCAGATCGAGCATCAGCATCAGCCGCGCGGTCGCGTCGGGCGGCGCCAGCGCCCGCGCCTCATTCAGATTTTCGGTATCGGCGGCGAGGATCAGGTCGAAGTCGTAGAAGTCGCTCTGCGCCAGTTGGCGCGCCCTGAGCCCGGCGATATCGACGCCGCGGCGCCGTGCTTCGGCCTGCGCGCGGCGGTCGGGCGGGTGGCCGACATGCCAGTCGCCGGTGCCCGCCGAATCGATCGTCGCCGCGATCCCGGCGCGGGCGAAGGCCGCGCGGGCGGCGCCTTCGGCGAGGGGCGAACGGCAGATGTTGCCGAGACAGAGGAAGAGGATCGCGGGGTTCGCAACTTCTCGATCATTGCGCATATCGTCCATGCCTCCTCGGCGAAGTTGAACCGACTTTCAACTTGCGCCTTTGCCCGGCTCTGCTAGCCATGAGCCCAAAGCGATAACGGGTCCGGGAGAGGGTTGCCAGATGGCCGAGAACGACATGAGCGCTGCGCCGGCAACGGCGGAGCCGAAAGCCACCGGTTACAGCTGGTACGTCCTCTCGGTGCTCGTCGTCGTCTATATCCTCAATTTCATCGACCGGCAGATCATCAGCATCCTCGCGGTCGACATCAAGGCCGACCTCGGCCTCAAAGATTCGGACATGGGCTTTCTCGGCGGCGCGGCGTTCGCGGTCTTCTATGCGCTGTTCGGCATCCCGCTCGGCCGGCTGGCCGACAATTGGAGCCGCGTCCGGCTGCTGTCGATCGGGCTGACCCTGTGGTCGGCGATGACCGCGCTGTCGGGCTTCGCTTATGACCGCATGACGCTGACGCTGGCGCGTATGGGGGTCGGCGTCGGCGAGGCGACCGCCAGCCCGACCGCTTACTCGCTGATCTCCGACTATTTCCCCAAGCGGCAGAAGGCGACCGCGCTCGCCATCTATTCGTCGGGGCTCTACATCGGCGGCGGCGTGTCGCTGTTCATCGGCGCGCTGATCGTCGAGAGCTGGAACACCGCCTATCCCGCGGGCGGTCCGATGGGGCTCGTCGGCTGGCAGGCGGCTTTCCTCGCGGTCGGCATCCCCGGCCTGATCGTCGCGCTGTGGGTCGCCAGCCTGCGCGAGCCAGTGCGCGGCGCGATGGACGGCACCCCCGCCACGAGTTCGCCCACGCCCTTTCGTCAGTTCGGCAGGGATCTGTCGATGATCGTGCCGCCGCTGACGCTGTGGGGCGCGTGGAAGCGTGGCCCCGCGGCGCTCGCCATCAACATCGGCTTCGCCGCCGCGATCGCCGCCTTTGCCTGGTGGATGATCCAGCTCACGGGCAATTTCCCGCAATGGTCGGCGGTTGCGCTCGGCTATTATGCGGTCTTTTCCTGGGCGAGCACGTTGCGCGCCAACGATCCCGCGACCTTCCGCCTGATCTGGGGTACCCCGGCCTTCATCTGTACGACGCTTGGCTATGGCCTCGTCAGCCTTGCCGCCTACGCGCTCGGTTTCTGGTCGGCGCCTTATGCCGAACTGGTGCTGGGGCTGCCCAAGCAGGAACTGGCCGGCATCCTTGGCGCCAACGGCGCGCTGAGCGGCTTCATCGGCGTCATCATCGGCGGCCGGATCGCCGACGCACTGCGTGTGAAAAACCCGTCGGGGCGCGTGCTGATGATCATTTTCGGCGTCGTCGCGCCGATCATACCGATCTGGATCGGCTACACGACCGAAAACGCCGCGCTCTTCTATACGATGAACTTCCTGGCCGGGCTGTTCGGCGCGGCGGCACTCGGCGCCGCGGCGGCGACGACGCAGGATCTGGTGCTGCCACAGATGCGCGGCACCGCGACCGCCGCCTTCTTCCTCGGCACCACGCTCGTCGGCCTGTCGTTCGGACCCTATATGGTCGGGCAGATTTCGGACCTGACCGGCACGGTCGTCAACGGCCAGCCGGTCGGCAATCTGCGCGCCGGTATCTTGTCGCTGATCGGCGTCGCGCCGGTCGCGCTCATCCTGCTGCTCTACGCCTATCGCGCGCTGCCGCAGGCCGAAGCGACGATCGCCGAGCGCGCTCGGGCGGCGCGCGAAGGCGCCTGACCCGAAATGGCTGCGGGCGTCAGTCCGCGGCCGCGCCCTTGACAATCACGCCGCAGGCGACGCGGCTGCCGCTGTTGCCGCTGGGGTCGGTCTTGTAATCGTCGGGACCGGCGTGGATCACGAAGGCGGCGCCGTCGGTATCGAGCAGCGCGCCGTCACCCTCGAACCGCGAACCAACAAGGCGCAGCGTTGCGCGGCCGATCTGGTCGGGTTCGACGACGAGGTTGGGCAGGTCGCCATGATGCGCGCCCATCGGATTGTCGCGGCCGTGCTGGACCCCGGTCGGGTTCCAGTGCGGACCCGCGCTCGCGAAATCAGGGGCGTTACACTGGCCGACGGCATGGACATGCATGCCATAGGTGCCGGGCGCGAAGCCCCGCGCAACGAGTTCGACGCGCAGCCCGCTGGTGTCGCGATAGATGTCGGCGCGGCCGCGATCGGCGCCGCGCGCGTCATAAAGCTGTGCATGGGCGTCGGCGGCGGGAAGCGTGCTGGTCGGCTTCTTGCCCATCCCGGCGCAGCCCGCGAGCGTCAGCGCCCCAATAACGACCAGCCCCTGGGCGAATGTCTGTGTGCGGCGCGAACCAATCGTCATCATGCGGCTCCCTGTCATCGGATATCGGAATCAGAACGTCGCGACGGCGCGTTTCGATCCCCGGTGCGCCGACGATGCCTGTATTTGCCGCGAGTTCCAAGGAGATAGTCTGAATTGGGGTGGTGGGCGGACGGCTGCGATCCCGCTTCGTCATCCCGGACGTGATCCGGGATGACGATGATGGACACGGCCGCGACCGGTCGAACTGGCCATTCACCCACAAGAAAAGGGCCGCGAATTTCTTCGCGGCCCTTGTTCCGGTTACCCATTTTCCGATCAGAGATCAGAAGACGCGGGCATATTGTTCGTTGCCGACAAAGCCGAGCTTGCCGACGCCGCTGCGCTTTACCACCGCCATCACATTGTCGACGACGAAGTAGCGCGCGAACGGATCGGGCTGGACCTGCAGTTCGGGTTCAACGGGCAGCGCCTTGGTCTGTTCGAGATAGACCGCGAGCTGCGCCAGATCGACCGGCGTGCCGTTCCAGGTGATCGTCCCGGCGGGATCGATCATGACCTTGTTCTTTTCGGGGTCGACATTGCTTTCGCTATCGGTCGGCACCGGAAGGTCGATCTTCACCGCGTGGGTCTGGACCGGGATGGTGATGATGAACATGATGAGGAGCACGAGCATGACGTCGATCAACGGCGTCGTGTTCATGTCCATCATCGGTTCGTCGTCGTCCCGATCTCCAACTGCCATGGACATGCGATTATTCCTTCATTCCTAAAACGGACCGAAGCCCTTACAGGCGACCCAGCGTGCCCGATCCCGGGGCGGGTTCCGAAATGAACCCGATCTTCTGGAAACCGGCAAACTGCATCGTGTAGATCACCCCGCCGATGCACTGGTACGGCGTATTGACGTCACCGCGGATGTGCACTTCGGGGAAATTCTCTTCGGTAATATTCTGCGGCCCGCCGATATCCTCGAGCAACTGCTCGAGCTTCGTCTGTCCGCGTTCGAGCAATTCTTTCGAATCGACACGCGCCTGTCCCCAATAGACTTCGCACGCGCTGCTTTCCGCATTGGGCTGGCCATCGCCGTCGGTATCGGCCGAGCGGACCGACAGCAGCACATTTTCAGGCTTTGTCGTCGTCGGTTCGAACACCACGGAGGGCAGCTTCAGGTCCACCGTCTCCAACACCACGGGAACCGTGATGAGGAAGATGATGAGCAGCACGAGCATGATGTCCACGAGCGGTGTCGTGTTGATCTCTGACATCGGGGCATCTTCGCCCTTGTTGCCTGAACTCATCGCCATAGGATTAGCATCCTGTCACAAAATTTCTGTCACGGACCGGAAGGTTTCGCCCGAGGGCTGGCCGTCCCGTCCAGCGGATTTCCGCCCTGCGCCACTGTCGGCACAGGGCGGCAATCCATGTGGCCGATTAGGCCTTCTTCGGTGCCGCGGCCGGAGCAGCGGTCTTGGTCACGGTCGGCGAAGCCGGCTTGACCTGGCCACCCGACATGATCGAGCCGAGAACGTCGTTCGAGAAGATCGACAGACGGCGGGCGATCGCCTTGTTGCGGCTCTGGAGCCAGTTGAACGCGAGCACTGCGGGAACCGCGACGATCAGACCGATGGCGGTCATGATGAGCGCTTCACCGACCGGACCGGCGACGGTGTCGATCGAAGCCTGACCCGACGCACCGATCTTCACGAGGGCGCGAAGAATACCGATAACGGTACCGAACAGACCGATGAACGGTGCGGTCGAACCCACGGTCGCGAGGAAGGCGAGGCCGCCGTTGAGCTTCGAGTTGATGTGGTTCTGCGAACGCTCGAGCGTGCCGTGCATCCAGTCATGCGCTTCGACGGGATCAGTCAGCTTGTTATGCTCTTCGTTGGCGCGCAGGCCGTCTTCAACCACCTGACGATAGGCGCTGTTCTTTTCGAGCTTCGAAGCACCTTCGGCGAGCGTCGAGGCGCGCCAGAAATTGGCGTCGACCGCCTTGCCCTGGTTGATCACCTTATTCTGTTCGAACAGCTTGGTGAACAGGATGTAGAGCGTGCCGATGAACATGATCAGCAGGATGAGGAAGGTCAGCTGCGAAACGACGCCGCCTTCGCACAATGCGGGGATCAGGCCGTAGGGGTTCGTGCCTTCTTCCTTCACGCACATCGAAGCGGGCATCAGGCTGAGCCCCGCCTCGTGCGTGGCTGCCGGCGCCGCAGCGGCGGCATTTGCGATCAGATTAAACATATTGGAAATTCCCTCTCAAAGAATTCGGTAAATCGGAAAACTGAAATCCTGAAGGCGGACAGCCCGGCGCATCAGCGCGGAATCTGCCAACGGATACGGTTGCTATATTGTCCGCCCTTCGGGCTGCCGTCCCGCTCCTTGCCCGGATTGAACCGGCCGCGGCGCTGGATCAGCTTGCACGTCTCGGCATCGAGGTCGGCGTGGCCGCTCGACGACGTGATATCGCAGCTCGTGATCTTGCCCGTCGAGTCATAGGCAACGCGGAAACCCGTCGTGCCTTCACGCTCTTCGCGCATGGCACGTGCCGGATAATCGTCGTTGGTCGCCCAACGACCCGGGTTGCCACGCGGCGTACCTTGGGCACTAAGATCGGGTGTGGCCGGCGGCGCAGGCGGCGCAGGCGGAATATAGACCGGTGCCGGCGGACGCGGCGGCGCGACCGGAACCGACTGAACGGTGTTGGTCGAGACCGGCGGCGGGATCGGCGACGGGGGAGTCACGACCGGCGGCGGCGGCGGCAGGACATTGTCCGGCGGCGGCGGCGGCGGCGGCTCCTCGGGTGGCGGCGGCTCTTCGACGTCCACCACATCCAATTTTTCGGCAATCTTCTTGACGATGCTGATGTTCAAGCCGTTGACCAGGCCATAGCCCAGAACAGCAGTAAACAGACCGACCAAGACGATTGCCACTACCCTATTTTTAGGGTCGACATTATCACCATAAGCCATTCAGGGACGACGCTCCTTGCTAGATCATCCTGACACCAATTCCGTACCGACGGGTTGGTTGCGCCAAAAGCCCGGATGATTTCCGATGCGACTGAGCAGACCCGGCGGCCTAGCATCCGGCTTATTCTGTTCTTGCCGGACGCTTCACCGCCCGTCTATCGCGGTGGCGGCACATTCGCAAACCCTTTATCAGGGGTTAATGTGCGCTGCCCCATGATGGGGCTTTGGACTCCGATACCGGTGTCAGGAACAAGAGAAAGTGGAGTGATCATGCGAGCGCTTTTGCCGGCCGCCGTCGCCGGCGCCATCGCCCTAAGTATCGGGATTCCAGCGGTTTCCGCAATGCAGGCACCCACGTCCCCACCGGCTCCGGCGAGCCCTTTCAGCTATGCCGACATCGCCGATCTGGCGAGCGCCGCCCCCATGGCGATCCACGCCCAGATACGGTCCGCGGCGCCGGTCAAGCCCGAGCAGGCGCCGGGTGTCGCGGCGGGTCAGGCGCGACTCTATGTCGAGGCCGACGTCGTCGGGCTGATTCGCGGCGCCGGTCCACTCGCGGCGCGCATCACCTATCTGGTCGACCTGCCGCTCGACGCCAAAGGGAAGGCGCCGAAGCTGAAAAAGAAGCAGCCCGTCCTGCTGTTCGCCCGCCCCGTCGCGGGCGCGACCGCGGGATCGAACAGCACGGGCAGCGTGCGCCTGGTCGCTCCCGATGCCCAGCTGCCCTGGGACCCCGCGACCGACGCGCGGCTGCGTGCGATCCTGACCGAACTGGTCCAGCCCGGTGCGCCGCCGGCGATCACCGGCATCGCCAACGGTTTCCATGTGCCGGGCAGCTTGCCGGGCGAGGGCGAGACGCAATTGTTCCTCGACACGCGTACCGGCGAGCCCGTGTCGCTGACGATCCTGACCGCCGCCGACGGATCGCGGCGCTGGGCCGCGGCGTTCGGCGAGATCGTCGACGGGTCGGCGGCGGTGCCGAAGCGCGACACGCTCGCCTGGTACCGGCTCGCCTGCGGCCTGCCGCGCACCCTGCCGCTGAACAAGCTGGCGGGCACCGCGCCCGAAGATCGCCGCAAGGCGGCGTCGGACTATGGCGTCGTCCTCGGCGCGCTCGGCGAATGCACGCGGACGCGCAAGCCACCGGTGGGATAAAGATTTGCTTCGGCGCGGCTAAGGCGCGCCGGGCTTGTTTCGACCGTAAAAGCCGATAGGGCCTCTGCGAGGGCGGGCAATGGCGCGCGCCACTATATGGAGTCCCGCATGTCGCCTCATCCCGTCCCCAACGCCTCCCGCCCGCCGCTGCGCGTCGCGCTTGCGGGGATCGGCGTCGTCGGCGGCGGAGTCGTGCGGCTGCTCGAGGCCAATCGCGACTTGATCGCGCGGCGCGCCGGGCGGGCGATCGAGATCGTCGCGGTGTCGGCGCGCGACCGGCACAAGGATCGCGGCATCGACCTTGCCCGCTATCGCTGGGAAGACGATATGGACGCGCTCGTCGCGGCGGATGATGTCGATGTCGTCGTCGAGATGATCGGCGGCGCCGACGGGTCGGCCTTGACGTTGGCCCGCCACGCGCTCGGCGCGGGCAAGGCGCTGGTCACCGCGAACAAGGCGATGATCGCGCATCATGGGCTCGACCTAGCGCGGATCGCCGAGGAAAGGGACACGCCGCTGAAATATGAGGCCGCGGTCGCGGGCGGCATTCCGGTGATCAAGGCGATCCGCGAGGGCGCGTCGGCGAACGAGATCGCGCGCGTCTATGGCATCCTCAACGGCACCTGCAATTATATCCTCACGCAAATGGAGCGAAACGGCGCGAGCTTCGCCGACGCCCTCGCCGCCGCGCAGACCGAAGGTTATGCCGAGGCCGACCCGACCTTCGACGTCGACGGCATCGACGCGGCGCACAAGCTGTCGATCCTCGCCGCGCTTTGCTTCGGGACGAGGCTCGACATCGGCGCGGTAAAGGCGACGGGCATCCGCAACCTGATCGCCGCCGACATTCGCGAGGCCGAGGCTCTCGGCCACCGGGTGCGGCTGATCGGCATGGCCGAGCGCGACGCCAATGGCCTGTACCAGCATGTCCAGCCGTGCCTGGTGCCCGCCGACCATCCGCTTGCCTATGTGCCGGGCGCTCTCAACGCCGTGGTGGCCGAGGGCAATTTCGTCGGCCGCCTCTTCTTCGAGGGCGCGGGCGCGGGCGCGGGGCCGACGGCGTCGGCGATCGTCGCCGACATCATCGATATCGCACGCGACGAATATGGCCCCGCCTTCGCGATGCCCGTCGACGCGCTCGACGCCGCGCCGGTCGCCGATGCGGGGGCGCGGATCGGCAAACATTATGTCCGGCTCGTCGTCGAGGACCGGATCGGCGTGCTCGCCGAAATCGCCACGGCCATGAGGGATGCCGGCGTCTCGATCGAAAGCTTTATCCAGCGCGGCACCGACGAGGCGGATGGCGTCGTCATCGCGCTCGTCACTCACGAGGGTCCGGCCAGCGCGATCCTGTCGGCGCTGGATATCCTCGCCGCGTCGGACCATGTCGTCGGCACCCCGATGCACATGCCCATATTGGCACTGTAACGGCTTGAAATAGACGCCGCCTTTGTTACCCCTGCGACGGGGAATGAGGGGGACGATCATGGATATCGAGATCAGGCGCGGACTGGCCGAGGCGCGGGCGCTGGCGCACGAGCATTGGCAGCCGCTGATCGCCTATATTGTCCTCGGCGTCGTGGTGCCTTTCCTGCTGCTGTCGAGCGAGCCGATCTTTAATCTGCGCGCGATCCTCGCGATCATGGCCGATCCCTTCACCTATCGGGTCAGCGGATCGATCACCGGGCCGCTCTATCTGATCGGCATCGTCAGCGTCATCGTCTGCGGCGCGATGCTGGCGACGTGGAACGCGCTGCTCGCCGAGATGCGCGAAGGCTATATTTCGGAGATCATGTACGGGATGGTCGCGGGCGCGGCCTATCTGGTGGTCAACCTCCTTTTCTATTTCTGCGCCGGCCTAATCCTATCCATCCCGATCCTGCTGCTCGGCGGGTTTCAGGAAATGGAAAGCTATGGCACGCCCTTCCTGATCGGCCGCCAGATCGTATCGACGCTGATCGGTTCGTGGCTGAGCGCGCGTTTCTGCCTTGTCGGCCCGATCATGGGCGCCGGCGGCAAGCTGGAACCCGTGTCGGCCTTTGTCGAATCGTGGCGGCGGACGCGGACATCGTGGCAGCGATTGTTCGGCCTCTATCTGCTGCTCAACATCGGCATCGCGCTGCTCATGCTGGCGCTGCTCGCGCCGCATATCTTCATCGTGCTGAACAGACCGCAGGGCGGCTTTGCCGACATGGCGATGAGCGGCGGCTGGCTGATCTTCTGGGCCGCCTATTTTCTGACGCTGGTGCTGATTCCCGCCGGCCTGTACCGCGCGTCGGAACGCGGAGCACCGGCCGAGGTCTTCGCCTAGAGCTCCGGCTCCGGAGGCGGCGGCGTCCCCGTTTCTGGGTCGGTGGCGCGCTTCACGCTTTCATAGAGCGGATTATATTCGGGGCCAGGCTTCATCCGGCCGCCGATCGAAATCCAGTTATAGGGCAGCTTGTCGAGGCTCATCGCCGTCGCCTCGGCGCGCGGCAGCTTGGGCGGTGCCTCGCGGCCTTCATTCGCGATCGCGCGCAGTTCGGGCGACAGGCGGTGGCGTTCGGTGTCGGTGCCGCAAACGTTGATCGACCCGTCGTCGGCGGGTTTGCAGCGCTTGATCGGGTCGACCAGCTCCTTCGCATTGGCATTGGCGGTTTCGGCATTGCGCGGCGGCGGGGGCGCGGGCGGTCCCTGCACCTGCGCGGCGGCCGTCCCCGTCATCGCGATGAAACAGGCCATCGCGACAGCGGCTCCGAATCGGGCGAAGCATCCTCGACAAGCGGAGCGACCGGCCATATGGCGCCCACCATGCCCGACCGGGGCGGCAAGGCAAGACCAAAGACGGAGAGTGGCGGAGATGACGGATACCGGCAGCAACCTCGACCGGGTGCTCGTGCTCGAAATGGTGCGTGTCACCGAGGCCGCGGCGATCGCCGCCGCCAAGCTGATCGGACGCGGCGACGAAAAGGCCGCCGATGCCGCCGCCGTCGAGGCGATGCGCACCGCATTCAACACGCTCTATATGGACGGCACCATCGTCATCGGCGAGGGCGAGCGCGACGAGGCGCCGATGCTCTATATCGGCGAGAAGGTCGGTAACGCGCCCGGCAAGGGGCCAAAGATCGACATTGCGGTTGATCCGCTGGAAGGCACGACGATCACCGCCAAGGCCGGCCCCAATGCGCTCGCGGTGTTGGCGATCGCCGAGGAAGGCTGCCTGCTCAACGCCCCCGACGTCTATATGGACAAGCTGGCGGTCGGTGCCGGCTATTCGCCGGGCATCGTCAACTTCGACAACAGCGTGCGAGAGAATGTCGAAGCGGTGGCGCGCGAAAAGGGCTGCCCGCCCGAACAGATCATCGTCTGTGTGCTCGACCGCCCGCGTCACGAGGCGATCATCGCCGAGCTGCGCGCGCTGGGCTGCGGCGTTGCATTGATCCCCGACGGCGACGTCGCCGGCGTGATCGCGACGACCAATCCCGAGACCAATATCGACATTTATATGGGATCGGGCGGCGCGCCCGAGGGAGTGCTCGCCGCTGCCGCGCTGCGCTGCGTCGGCGGCCAGTTCAAGGGCCGCCTCCTCTTCCGCAACGACGACGAGCGGTTGCGCGCGAAGAAATGGGGGATCGAGGATCTCGACCGCGTCTATGACCTCGAGGATCTGGCCAAGGGCGACGTGATCTTCGCCGCCACCGGGGTCACCGACGGATCGCTGCTGCGCGGCGTCAAGCGCCGCCGCGACGGCATGATGACCACCGAGACGGTGGTGATGCGCGCCTCGTCGGGTACGGTGCGCTGGGTCAAGGGCGAGCATCGCGCACACTGACGGCTTCGGGGACAGCTGCCGGAGATCACCGCTGCTTGCAGCCGACCGAGTTTCATTCTAGGGCCAAAGCGCCGGGGCAATGCAACCTCCCGGGCAAGCGCGGTCGCGCTCAAGCGTTGCCTGTTTGTCTCCGCTTTGGGAGATAAGGGGGTTTGCTTGCGGTATCTGTTTCTTCCCATTCTGTTCGCGCTTTCAAGCCCCGCTTTCGCTGCGGACGGGCTGACCTTCACGGGCAGCATGCGCATTCGCTACGAGACGATCGAAGGCCAAGCGCGCACGGGTTTTGATGAATCCGACGGTCTGCTGAATCTACGCACAATTATCGGCGCCGAGTATCGAACCGGCCAGTTTCGTATCGGCGGCGAGCTTTACGACAGCCGTGTTTACGGCGACGACGCCGGAACGCCACTGACCACCAATGAGGTCAATGCCTTTGAGCTGGTGCAAGCCTATGTCGGCTACGAGACTCCCGGCGCGTTCGGCAAGGATACGAGCCTCGGACTCCAGGCGGGGCGTTTTACGCTCAACCTCGGGTCGCGCCGCCTCGTCGCTGCCGACGACTATCGCAATACGACCAATGGCTATTCGGGCGTTCGGGCCGACCTCGGTCTTGGCGGCGGGACCACGGCAACGCTGATCTATACGCTGCCGCAGGTTCGGTTGCCCGACGATCGTCCTTCGCTGGCCAACAATCAGGTGAAATTCGACCGGGAAAGTTTCGACCTCGTTCTATGGGGGGGCTTGGTGACGAAAAAGCTCGGTAACAAGCGCACCGCAGCAGAACTCGCTTATTATCATCTCGGCGAGCGCGACGCTCCGCTGCGCCCGACGCGCGACCGGTCGCTGGAAAGCGTCGGTCTTCGCATCTACCGCGACCCTGCACAGGCGCGCTGGGATTTCGAGAGCGAGACCGTCTATCAGTTCGGGACGATCAGCAGCGGCCTCGCGAATACAGCCCCCTCACTCGACGTGTCGGCCTGGTTCGCGCATCTCGAGGCAGGCTACAGCTTTCGCCATCGCTGGTCGCCGCGCCTTGCCCTCGAACTGGACTATGCCAGTGGTGACGGCCGCGGAAACAAGTTCGGACGTTTCGATACCCTGTTCGGGATGCGGCGCAGCGAACTTGCGCCGGCCGGGCTTTATAACGCTGTCGGGCGTGCCAACCTGCTCTCGCCGGTCCTGCGGCTGGAAGTTGTGCCCTCCAAACGCATCGACGGCTTTATCGCCTATCGCCCACTATGGCTTGCCTCGCGCTTCGACAGTTTTTCAACGACCGCCGTTCGCGACCCGAGTGGCAATGCGGGCCGTTTCGCCGGGCATCAGGCCGAAGCCCGGTTGCGCTACTGGCTGATCCCGAAGCGCCTGCGGCTTGAATGGAACGGACTGGTGCTCGCCAAGGGGCGATTTCTGCGCAACGCGCCCAACGCTCCCCGAAATGGCGATACCATCTACAATTCATTCAATGCCACCGTCAGTTTCTAGGCGGATATCGCCGCCGCCTCATCCGAGCGCTTGACCCGTTTGGCCCAACTGTATTATTCTCATGATACAGTTGGGAGCCCGAGATGTTGAGCCTGCTGATCGCCGCGAGCCTGCCCGCCGCCGACATGCGGCCGGTGCATCATTATCGCCGCTCCAATGGCGACGGCAGCGAGGCCGAGGATATTTATGTCTTCGCCAAGGCGCCGGATCGCGTCGCGGTGATGAAGGAAAAGTCGCGCTGCACCAATGCCGCCTATGTGACTGCGAAGCTTGATCCCGCGACGGGGCAGGCGATGTGGCTCGCCGGCGGGCGGCTGACGCGCGAAGGAACGCAGCAGGTCTTTGCCCAGCTTTTCACCGAGGATGGCGGCAAGCGCATCGTCGCGCAGGTCGAAACCGGGCCGCGCAGTGTCGCCCTGACCTATCAGCTGACGGCGCGCCCACCCTGGCATATCTATGATTTCGATTTCGCCGACATGGCGGCGCATCCTCCGAAAGCGGTGGGCGCGCGCGCCGATTTTTCGTTCGACCTGCCGCTGATCCTCGGAACCGAAGATGGCTTCGCGTTCAGCAACCGCGGGCGGATGGTTCTGAAGGGCGCAGTGCGCGGGCGCCATTTCGGCGGGCCGGCGATCCGCTATCGCGCCTCGGGGGCGGCTGGCAACGGCAGCTTCTGGTTCGACGCGCGGTCGGGAGTGCTGCTCGAGGCGCGGCTGCCGCTCGCCAACCACAGCGAGTATCGCGATTTCCGCCTGCGGCTGATCCGCACCCATTATGGCGAGGCGGCGTGGAAGGCGAAGCTCGCCGATCATTGGCGGGGGTGTCCGGTCGCCGATGACTGACTCGTCAGAAAATCCCCGCCGCCAACCCCTCTGTCAGCGCCGCACCGAGGTTGCGCGCTTCGGCCAGCCGGTCGGCCGCAATCGTCTTGGGCGCGAGGATGGCTTCAGGAGTCTGCGCGGCGGTGTTCACTATGATGGTATCCGCGACGCGCTTCAGCCGCCAACCGGTGGCGATGCGGTCGAGCTGGCGCTGGGCGTTTTCGCCGTCGGAGCCGGCGCAGATGATCGTCGCATAGGGGCGGCCCTCAAGCCGGCCGAGGCACGGATAGTAACAGCGGTCGAACATCTCCTTCATCGCGCCCGAGAGCGCGGCAAGATTTTCGGGGCCGACGAAGAGATAGCCGCCCGCAGCTTGCAGCGCCTCCGGCGTAACATCATCAGCTGCGACGAGGGTCGCGGTCCCCGCCCCCTCCGCCGCCGCGCGCGCCAGCGCCTCGCTGCCGCCGGTGCGGCTGTGCCAGACGATGAGCAGGTACGCCGTTTCGGTCATGCGCCGATGCTTGCCAAGCGCGGGCACGCGGCGCAAGCTGCCCCGAAACAGGGGAGGATATCATGCACCGACTGACCACCGTGCTGCTCGCCAGCTGTCTGCCGTTCGCGGCGCTGGCACAGGATGCCGCGAGCGACGCGACCCGCGCCGCGCAGGCGGAGATCGCGAAGCGCCTGCCGCTGGACGACCCGCGCGACGAAGCCAATGTGCTGCGCGGCAAGCTCGCCGAGATTCCGGGTGGGGTGATCCTTGATAAAAATGGCAAGACGGTGTGGGACCGGCGGCCTTACGCTTTCCTCGACGCCAAGCAGGCGCCCGATACGGTGAATCCGTCGCTGTGGCGACAGGCGCGGTTGAACGCGGTGCACGGATTGTTCGAGGTGGTGCCGGGCAAGATCTGGCAGGTGCGCGGTTACGATATTTCGGTGATGACGATCATCCGCGGCAAGAGCGGCTGGATCGTCGTCGATCCCTTGCTGTCCGAAGAGGCGGCGGCAGCGAGCTGGAAATTATTCGCCGACACGGTCGGGGCGAAATCGGGCAGGCTGCCGATCAAGGCGGTGATCTTCAGCCACAGCCACAGCGACCATTTCGGCGGAGTCGGCGGCATCGTCACCCCCGAGCAGGTGAAAAAGGAGAAGATCCGCATCATCGCGCCGCACGGCTTTTCGGAGGAAGCGACCTCCGAAAATGTCCTCGCGGGGACCGCAATGGGGCGGCGCGCGCTTTATATGTTCGGATCGATCCTCGCGCCCGGACCCGCCGGACAGGTCGACACCGGGCTCGGGCCGAAGCTGTCGTCGGGAACGATCGGCTATATGGAGCCGACCGAAGTTGTGGGCGAAAAGGGCGGCACGTTGACCATCGACGGGCTGGCGTTCGAATTTCTCGACGCGGGCGGCACCGAGGCGCCGTCGGAGTTCGTCTTCTATATCCCCGCCTACAAGGCTTTGCACACGACCGAGGTCGTCACCCACACGCTGCACAATGTGCTCACCCTTCGCGGGGCGCAGGTGCGCGATGCCTTGCACTGGAGCCAGGTGATCGACGCGACCTTGCTCAAGTGGGGCGGCAAGGCCGAGGTCGTCATGGCATCGCACCATTGGCCGACATGGGGTGCGGGCGAGGTGTCGAACCTGCTCACCAGCCAGCGGGACATCTATCGCTATGTCCACGACCGGACCTTGTTTCTCGCCAACAAGGGCGCGACGCTACACGAGTTTTCGGACGTGACGCCGGAGGCGCCGGGGCAGGCCGCCGACTTTGGCGCGCGCGGCTATTATGGCACGGTCAATCACGACATGAAGGCGGTGTATCAGCGCTATTTCGGCTGGTGGGACGGCAATCCCGCGAATTTCAGCCCGCTGCCGCCCGAGGCGAGCGCGCCGAAATATGTCGCGCTGGCGGGCGGGTCGGACAAATTGCTCGCGGCGGGCAAGGCGGCGATCAAGGCGGGTGAGTATCGATGGGCGGCCGAATTGCTGAACAAGCTGGTGTTCGCCGAGCCCGCCAACAAGGAGGCGCGCGCGGCGCTCGCCTCGGCTTACGACCAGATGGGATATCAGGCCGAGTCCGGCGCGTGGCGCAACTATTATCTCGCCGCCGCGGCGACGCTGCGCGGCAATGCGATCGAAAGCCTGTCGGGCAACGGCCAGAGCCGGTCGTTCGTCAGCGCCATCCCGACCAAGGTGTTTTTCGATGCGCTCGCGACGCGCTTCGATGCTGCTGTCTCTTATACACATCTCCGAGCCCACGAGACACTGAGCGATC
>CAUUIU010000007.1:0-23084 GCA_963545025.1 uncultured Sphingopyxis sp.
AGATCGCTCAGTGTCTCGTGGGCTCGGAGATGTGTATAAGAGACAGGCGCCGGCTAGCGCCGCCGACGCGGCGTTCAAACGCGCGCGAAGCCGATCGATCTCGCTTTGCGACACCGCCTCGACATCGACGAGCCGGCCGGCGCGATCGAGTTCGAGCCGCGCGAGTGCGAGGTCGCTACGCGCACTGGCGGCCGAAGCGCGCGCCTCGGCAAGCGCGGCACGATAGGGGCGCGGATCGATGGTGAAGAGAGGCTGGCCTTGGCGGACAATCTGGCCGTCGGTGAAGTGGATCGCGGTGATCGCGCCAGAAACGCGCGGCCGGACTTCGACTGCCTTGCTGGCCTCGAAACGGCCGATATAGTCGTCCCATTCGGTGATTTCGCGCGACAGCGGTGCCGCTACGGTCAACACCGGCGCGGGCGCAGCGGCCGCCTGCGGCGCGCCGTCGCGTAGCAGCCACCAAGCGCCGACGACCAGCACGAGAAGCGCGCCGATCCAGGCAAAGCGCCGGCCGCGGTGCGGATGCAGCAATTCCTTCAGTTCGCGGCGAACCTTGGCGTCGGCGGGGTCGATTTTTTCGATCGGGGTGTGGACGGTCATTGCGATGCCTTCTCTTTGTCTCTGTTCGGTCCGGTCGGATCGGGTGCGCGCGGGGCGCACAGGTTCGCAGCGCCGAAAGGCATGCCTTTCGGTTCAATAGTCTTCGGGCATTCCTCTGTGCCGAGCGGCCCTCTTCGCGAAAGGTGCGGCCGCCCTCGCCGCGTTCACCGATGGTGCGCGCGCCGGGTCCCTGTTGTTGTTCGCCCCGCGGACGTTGCCCACGCCCGCACGGAACAGAACCCGCCCCAGGTTGAGTCGATAGATGGGTCCCGGCCGCCGCATGGGATGAAGATGCGACGGCCGGTAGGGGGGAGAGCCCTGTCTTTATGTACTGTGTGGTATATAAGTCATGTTGCGCTGCGTCAAGCGCATTTTGTACCGAGCAGTAAAAATAATTCTACTAGCGCCCCGGCCACAGCTTCATGCTGGTTTCGACCAGTCGTTCGAGATCGGCACGCGTCGCACCGGCGCCGGCCTGGACCGACATGCCCTGGTTCATCGCGGTCAGGAATGCCGCGAGCCCGGCAGGGTCGACGTCGGCGGGCAGATCGCCCTCTTCCTTCGCGCGCTCGAAGCGATCAAGCATAGCACGCTTCGCCGTTGCGCTGCGCGCAACTACGGCTTCGCGAATGCATTCGGCCTCGGCACCGCAGGCGACCGAACTGATCACGCCAAGGCATCCATTGGGATTTTCTGGGCAGGTCAGCATGTCGAGCGCCCCGTACATCAGCCGCTCGGCGACGCCGCGCGCGGTCGGCGCATCGAGCGCTGCGCGCATATAGTCGGCCTTTTCGCGCTCATAGAGGTCGAGCGCCTTGTTGAAGAGCGCTTCCTTGTTGCCGAAGGCGGCATAAAGGCTGGGCTTGGTGATCCCCATCGCTTCGGTGAGGTCCGCCATCGAGGCGCCCTCATAACCCTTGCTCCAGAAGACGCGCAGCGCCTCCGCAAGCGCGGTGTCGACGCAGAATTCGCGCGGACGGCCTTTGGGGGCGACGGGGGCTTCGATTTCCATAACGTCCGGTATATATGTTGTGCGTACGCGAATGTCCAGTGCGCCGCCTATGCGAGGCGCGTATCGATGGCGAGCCCATTCTTGAGCGTCAATGTGACGGGGGTCCGTTCGGCAATGTCGGCCAGCCGGGCGCGCTGTTCGTCGTCTAGCCCAATGACCGTCAACGTCCGGTCGATCCGCTGCCCCTCGGCCCCGGCGCGAAACCGGAGCGCGACCTCGAGCGATTCGAGCGGCCATTCCTTGCGGTCGGCATACATGCGGAGCGTAATCGCGGTGCAGGCGCCAAGGCTGGCGAGCAGCAGGTCATACGGCGCGGGCCCCAGATTCTGTCCGCCGAGGCCCGGGCCCTCGTCCGCGGTAAGCGCATGGCCGCCGACGACGATTTCGGTGCGATAATGATCCTTGCCGATGCGGGCGGTTCCGTGCGCCATATGAGAATCCTCCTTTACGAAGCGCGCCGCTGATACCAGACAAGGCGCGATCGATGAAACCGGCAACGCCAAGCTATTTGCAAAGGCTGTGTTGTCATTGTAATACGGCGCCCAAGCATGAGCTGGTTCAGAAAATCCAAAACACCCGCGCCGGAACTCGCCGCCTTTCCGGCGGATGCGATGGCCGACCCGGCCGCCCTGCCCGCCGCGCCTCCGGTTCCCGAAACGCGGCGACGCAAATGGCTGCGCCGGATTTCGCGCGGCCTCGCGGCGTTCGCGATCCTTTTCATCCTGCTCGTCGGCTGGCTCGCGCTCACCGCGCCATTGTCGAAATCGCTCGAACCGATCGCACCGCCGCAGATCACATTGCTCGCGTCGGACGGCACCCCGATCGCGCGCACCGGGGCGATCGTCGATACGCCGGTAAAGGCGAAGGACCTGCCCAAGCATGTCACCGGCGCCTTCCTCGCGATCGAGGACCGGCGTTTCTACACCCACTGGGGCGTCGATCCGCGCAGCATCGCGCGCGCCGTGTGGAGCAATCTGACCGGCGGGCGCACGCAGGGCGGCAGCACGATCACCCAGCAGCTCGCCAAATTCACCTTCCTCACGCCCAAACGCACCCTCGGCCGCAAGGCGCGCGAGGCGCTGATCGCCTTCTGGCTCGAAGCCTGGCTGACCAAGGACGAGATTCTCGAACGCTATCTGTCGAACGCCTATTTCGGCGACAACACCTATGGTCTGCGCGCCGCATCGCTCCATTATTTCTATCGCCAGCCCGAAAAGCTGACCCCCGCGCAGGCGGCCATGCTTGCAGGGCTCGTGCAGGCGCCCTCGCGCCTCGCCCCGACGCGCAACCCCGACCTTGCCGAAAAGCGCATGAAGTTGGTGCTGAATGCGATGGTCGCGACCGGGCAAATCACCGAGGCGGAGGCGAAGGCGATGCGCACCCCGCGCATCGACGTGCGGACGCGCAACAGCCTGCCGACCGGCACCTATTTCGCCGACTGGGCGCTGCCCGAAGCGCGCAAATTGAGCGATGTCGGCTATTCGCGCCAGACGATCACCACGACCCTCGACGCGCGGCTGCAGGCGGTGGCGCGCCGCGTCACCAGCCGCGCGGGGCTCGGCAAGGCGCAGGTCGCGCTCGTGGCGATGCGTCCCAATGGTGAGGTCGTCGCGATGATTGGCGGCAAGGACTATGCCGCCTCGCCCTTCAACCGCGCGACGCAGGCGCAGCGCCAGCCGGGTTCGACCTTCAAGCTGTTCGTCTATCTCGCCGCGCTGCGCGACGGCCGCGAGCCCGACGATCTGATCAGCAACGAACCGATCGATACGGGCTCCTATCAACCCAAGAACGCGGGCGGCGCCTATTCGAAGACGATCACGCTGGAAAACGCCTTCGCCTCCTCCAGCAATGTCGCGGCGGTCCGCCTGCTGCGCGAGGTCGGCGACGACAAGGTGATCGCGGTAGCGCGCGACCTTGGCGTGAAGTCGGCCCTCGCACGCGGCGACCCCAGCCTCGCCCTCGGCACCTCGAGCATGACGCTGCTCGAACTCACCGCCGCCTACGCCGCGGTCGCGGCGAACAGCTATCCGGTTGTCCCGCACGCCTTCAAGGCCGAGGAGCCGGGCTTTTTCGAGAATCTCGTCTGGGGTCCGGACAGCTTCGGATCGGCCGACCACAAGGCGATCGAACAGATGCTGCGTGCGGCGGTCAACCGCGGCACTGGCCGCGCCGCGCGCCTGCCGCAGGCCAATTACGGCAAGACCGGGACGAGCCAGGACAATCGCGACGCGCTGTTCGTCGGCTATGCCAACGGCCTCGTCGTCGGCGTGTGGATCGGCAACGACGACAACACGCCGCTGCAGGGCATATCGGGCGGCGGCCTGCCCGCGCGCATCTGGCGCGATTTCATGACGCAGGTGCGCGGCGGCAAGGCCGAACGCAAGCAGGCGCCGCCGCCGGCGAACCCCAGCGGCCCCGTCCAGCCGCTCGACCTGCCCGACATTCCGCAGCTGCCCGACACCGGCGCGGTGCCGATCGGCGACCGGACAAGCGTCGGCATCGAGGGCGGCAACGCCGTCATCTCGACCGAGATCGGCGGCAGCCGCATCGACCTGCGCCTGCCGATCAACGAAGGACGACCCTCGCCCGAACCGGCGACGCCTCCGCCGCAATAGGGCACGGGCAATGCGCTTGAATCGGCGAGGAAACCGCCTACATTCAAATCATCGTCAACAAGCGAAAGGAGGTGGTCGAATGTCTCATTGTCACACGCCGCATGCGGCAGATATGGGCATGACCTTCCTCGCGGAGGTCCGGCTCTAACAAGCTGCCCGCGACAGGCACGACAATGGAAGGGCCGCTCCGAAAGGGGCGGCCCTTTGTTTTGGTGTGGCGTAAGGGAAACAAAAGGGAGAGGCCAAGGCCCCTCCCTTTGTTTTTCGCCTAGCCTCAGTTCAGCTTGAAGCGGACGCCGACGCGAAACTGGCGCCCCAGCAGATCCGAATAGGTGCTGTTCGCGGCCAGCCCGGTTTCGGGCAGCAACAGCGGATTGGCGTCGAACAGGTTGGTGATGTTGAAGAAAACCTCGGCTTCCGACGCGCTTTCGAAACGGATCTTCTGCGTCAGGTTGAGGTCGACGTAGAACAGCCCTTTGACATGGTTGTTGTCATAGGTCGGGAACTGGCTCGTCGAGGTCGGGCACCCAGTCGTGCATTCGATCGCATTCGCCAGATATTTGCCCGCACTCACGCCGCGGCCAGTGACCGTGCCCGAGAAGGTCGGGGTCGAATAATTGACGTTGGCGCGGAAAATCCACTTGGGCGTGCTGGCCTGACCGCCGTTCGCGCCCACCGTGTTGACCGGCACCGTTCCGACGATGCCCGTGTCCGAGAGATTCTCGATATAGCGCGTCGCGGTGCCCTTCAGCGTGATCGAGCTCGCTTCGCCCACCGGCAGGCGATAGGCGGCGTCGAAGTCGATACCGCGCACCAGCTTGCTGACGAAGTTGAACGGCTGGGTCCGGATCAGCTTGTACGGCACCGTCGGCGTCGAGCGGGTCGGATCGTCAGTGATCGCGTCGCAATATTCCTGTCGCCCTTCGAAACAGCGATTGACCGTTTCCTGTGCGCTCAGCGAATCGATCGCGTCTTCGAGATCGATGCGGAAATAGTCGACCGATGCGGTGAAGCCGGGGATGAAACGCGGCGTAATCACCGCGCCGATGTTCCATGAGTCCGCCTTTTCGGGGCTCAGGTTCGGGTTGCCCGTCGTCAGCCCCGAGTAGGGGAAGAACTGCGGTCCGTTCGCGAGATCAGGCGTGAAGGCCGGGTTGCGCACCGAATCGCTGTTCGCGGTGCCCGCCTGGAACAGCTCGTTCAAGTTGGGCGCGCGAATGTCGCGCGACCGCGTCACACGGAAGCGGATATCCTCGATCGGCGCCCAGGTCGCACCCAGCTTCCACGTGGTGACATAGCCCGAGTTCGAATAGTCGGTCGCACGCACCGCGCCGTTGAATTCGAGGCCGAGGCCCAACGGGACCACGGTTTCGAGATAGGCTTCCTTCACATTATATTTGCCCGTGAAGGGCAGATAGTTGCCGACCGACCAGCGGTTCGTCGTCGTGCCGTTGGCGTTGATGATCGGCTGAAACTCGTCGGGCACGGTGCCGCGGATCTTTTCCTCGCGATACTCGCCACCGATCGCGATGCTGACGTCGCCGGCCCAGGTTGCGAACGGCGTCAGCGCCAGGTTGGCGCCGGTCACGAATTGTTCGAGCGTCTGCTTGCGATACGGATCGCCGAGCACATAGTCGATCGCCGCCGGATCGGCGACGCCGAGGCCGAGGCGGTTGAGCGGCACGCAGCCCGGATCGTCGTTGGTGGTGACGGCATCGACGTTGATCAGGCACTGGATCGAACCGACCGCATAACCGCGCGGGTTTCCGGCCTGCGCGAAGGCTGCGTTCGTCGCCTGCGCCATGCGCGTCACATGCATGATGTTGCGAAGCTGTTCGCGAAGGTCGGACCGGCTGTACTGGCCATAGACATCCCAGCGCGCCGCCTTGCCGAACGCGTCGAATTCGCCCTGGGCGCCGACGACGTAGCGCTGCACCTGGCGCTTGTTGTTGATGCCGCGGAACGGCAGGTCGGCCGCGGTGGTCGTGATGCTGACCTGCGTAACGCCTGCGAGGCGCGCGGCGCCGAGCGTCTGCAGCGCAAAGGCGTTACAGGTGATCGGGACGGGAACTGTCGTACAGCCCGTCGTATTGAGGTTGGCCGAGCCAAGGTTCGGACCGGCGTTGAAGAAGACTTCCTGCTTGTTGAACGAGCCTTCGGCAAAAATCTCGACATTGTCGGAGATTTCATAGCTCAGGCGGCCATAAGCGCCCCAGCGGTCGTCGCGGGGGTTGAGGCCGATACGACGTCCCGAATCATTGACCCGCCAATCGCCGCCCACGGTGCGCGTGACCGCAGCAGCGCCGCCCAGCGCGGGCGAGTTGAACGAGCCATATTGGAACGGGATGACCTGACCACCGTTGCCGAAATAGAGTCCGCGCAGCGAGTTGGCGACACCGCCCACCGAGCCGGTGATGAAGCCGCCCGGAGCCTGGTTCGTCTGCCCGGCATTTTCGCGGAAGGTGATGAACGCTGGTTGGCCGTTGGTCGCGGTATAGGTGGGGTTCGCAAAGGCCAGATAGCCCTTGTGGTTCCACGGGCGATCGTTCGGATCGACTTCGTAAATGCCGTCCTGATGCGCGACTTCGAGGTTGAAGAGCGCATGGCCGCGGCCGTCTGCGAAAGATTTGCCGCCTGCGATACTGCCCGAATAGTTGAAGCCGTCGCCCTTGTCGGTGATGCCGATGTCGCCGGTGATACGAACGCCCGTCATCTTCTTGTCGAGGATGAAGTTGACCACGCCCGTGACGGCGTCGGAACCATAGGCCGACGATGCGCCGCCGGTGACAACCTCGACGCGCTCGACGAGCGCTTGCGGGATCGTGTTGATATCGACCCAGCCGAAAATCGTCGAACCGACCGAGCGGCGCCCGTCGACGAGGATCAGGACGCGGCCTTCACCCAAGTTGCGCAGGTTGAGCGCGTTGATGCCCGCCGAGCCGTTCGAGATATTAAGGCGCGAGTTGGCCGGCTTGGTCGAGCCGGCAAGCTGCGGGAGCTGGTTGACGAAGTCGGCGATATTGTTCGTCGGCGAGGTGTTCTGGATGTCTTCGCGCGACAGCACCACCAGCGGGGTCGGAGCCTGGAAACCGTCGCGGACGACGCGCGAGCCTGTGACAACGATCTGGTCGGCAGCTGCCGCTTCGTCGCTATTCGCGGGCGCGGCCGTCTCCTGCGCATAGGCTGGCGCTCCATGCACCAGCGCCAGCGCGGTCATCGCCGCGCCGAAACGGCTGTTGCGGCCCAGAGGCCGGCGAACTCGTCCAAAATCACGCATGTTAACAGTCCCCTTTTTTGCCCAAGAGCCAAGCCGCACGCCGTCCATTGCGTGTTCCCGGCTTGCCCTATTGTCCCACCTGACCGACCGGCGGGTGCTTGGCTCCGCCTTCTTATATTTATCGATGATCTTCGTACCGGTCCGGCTATCGCCACGGCAAAGCCGCGCGGAAAGCCGGTTTCGTGACAGCGAGGTTACAGGGTGGCCGCAGCCGGTCAACAGCTTCGGTACTAACCTGGCGATATGGACATATAGCCCAAGGGCATGATGTCGTCGCCAGGTGGACGGAAAGCGGATAGCTTGCAGTTATAGGGGGTGGTCCGCTTGTTATGGTGTTGTCCCACCGGGCTGCGATAGGCTCGGGCTTCGCCACTTTCTTTCACTATCGGGGAGGCCCTGTTGATCCAGCGCCGCGCATTCTTGCTGGCTTCGGTTGCGCTTGTCGCGGTTCCCGGAAGCCTGATGGCGAAACCACGGGTCAAAGGAGGAAAGCGCACCGTCAGCCTGTCCGGCGCGCGCGCGCCTATCGAGGTGATCGAAGACGAGCTGGGCGTGCCGCACGTTCGCGCCGCATCGTTGCACGATGCTTTCTTCGGGCAGGGCTATCTTGTCGCGCGCGACCGGTTGTTCCAGATCGACATGGAGCATCGCCGCGACATGGGGCGGATGGCCGAAGCTTTCGGGCCGCGCTTCGTCGCCGCCGACAAGGCCGCGCGGCTCTTCCTCTATCGCGGCGATGTCGAAGCCGAACTCGCGGCGCTGCCGCCCGACGTGCTCGAATGCGCGCGCGGCTATGTCGCCGGGGTGAACGCGCGGATCGAGGAACTCGCGGCCGATCCGGCGCAACTCCCGCTTGAATATGGCATCCTCGGGATCAGCCCGCTGCGCTGGGAAATCGCCGACCTGGTGCAGAACCGCGGCATCAGCATGGGCGACGCCGACGATGAGGTGCGGCGCGCAATGCTTCAGGCACGCGGTCTGGTCGATGTCGATCAGCTGATGGTGCCGCTGCGCCCCGCCTGGTCCTTCACCGTCCCTGAGGGGTTCGATGTCGCAGCGGTGAGCGAGGCCGACCTTGGCCTGCTCGATCCGGCAAATCGGCCTGCGAGCTTCGCGCCTGTTCAGGAGGCGGCGCTTGATCCTGCGCAGCGCAATGCAGACCGCTTCGCACTCGGCAGCAACGCGTGGACCGTCGCGCCGTCGCGTACCGCGACCGGTCGCCCGATCCTTGCCAACGACCCCCACCTCAGCATCGGCGGGTCGAGCCCGCGGCACATGATCCACCTGACCGCCCCCGGGCTCGACGTCATCGGCGCGGGCGCGCCGGGGCTGCCCGGCATCATGCAGGGGCACACCGATCGCTTCGCCTTTGGCCGCACCAATTTCCATATCGACCAGACCGACCTGTTCATCCTGCGGACCAAGAAGGACGATCCGGGTCGATACTGGCACAAGGGCCAGTGGAAGGCGTTCGAGACAGTCGAGGAGGAGATTGCGGTCAAGGGCGCCCCCCCCGAACGCGTCACGCTGCGTTATGCGAACGGCCGTCCGATCGTGTCGGAGGATGCTACGCGCGAGCGCGCGGTCGCCTTTGCGAGCGTCAGCATGCTGCCAGGGGCAAACATGCGCTTCGCGATGATCGCAATCAACCTGTCGTCGGATTGGACCTCGCTGCGGCAGGCGTTCAAGCTGCACGTGTCGCCGACCAATTTCCATTATGCCGATGTCGAGGGCAACACCGGCTGGCAGACGATCGGTTTCGCCCCGCGGCGGCCCAAACATGACGGCCTGTTCCCGGCGCCCGGCGACGGCGACTTCGACTGGACGGGCATCTTGCCGGTCGAGGATATGCCGTTCGTCTATAACCCGCCCGACGGCTGGTTCGCGTCGGCGAACCAGATGAACCTGCCGGCAGGCTATCCCTATCGCGAGCGGATCATCAGCTTCAGCTGGAGCGATCCTTTCCGATATGATCGGGTCGCCGAGGTTCTGCGCGCCCAGCCGAAGCACCGGATCGCAGACAGCATCGCGCTCCAGCACGATGTCCAGTCGCTGCCCGCGCGTGCGTTGGTCAAACTGCTTCCGGCTGCTCCATCGGCCGAAGCCGCGAGTGCCGCCGCTTTGCTCCGCCGCTGGGATTGCGGGATCGAAGCCGACAGCGCCGCCGCGCTGCTTTATGAAATGGTGATGATCGCGCTGTCGGCGGATTTCCGCGAGGCGATCGTGCCGGCGGCGGCGAAGGACCTGATCCCGACGGTCAACCTCTCCGAAATGTTGCGCATCCTCGCCGCGCCGGACACGCGTCTCGGCGAGAAACCCGCCGCGGCGCGTGACGCGATGATCGATCGCGCGCTGGCGGCGGGATGGAAACGGGCGGTCGAACTGGCCGGCGCCGATCCCGTGCACTGGAAATGGGGCGACCTCCACCGCGTCACGATCGCGCACCCGCTGGCGTCGTCGAACGCAGCGATTGCGGCCGCCTTCCCGAAGATCGAGGGTGGGCGTTCGGGCGGAGACGGGACGACGCCGATGGCGCGCGGTTTCAATTCGAAGCGCGGCTTCAACGTCTCGCACGGCGCCAGCTATTTGTTCGTTGCCGACGTCGGCGCGTGGGACAACAGCCGCTTCCTGCTGCTTCCCGGTCAGTCGGGCGATCCGCGGTCGCCACAATATCGCGACTTTTATCCGCTGTGGCTGGCGGGTACGATGCAGCCGCTGTGGTTCAGCAAGGCGGCGGTCGACCGCCACGCTGCATCGCGGCTGACCCTTTCGCCCGCCTAGAGCGCCTCGGCGATGGCGACCAGCGCGCGGTCGACCGCGGCGGTCGCTTGGGCGTCGGTATCCTCGGGCATGTCGTTGGCGAGTGCCGAGAAGATCAGCGTCTTGCCGCTGCGGGTGGTAAGATAACCCGACAGCGCCCGCGACGCGTTGAGCGATCCGGTCTTGGCGAAGAGCTTGCCTTCGAGGATCGTGCCCTTGAACCGGTTCTGCAGCGTGCCGTCGCGCCCGGCGATGGGCAGCGTCGCGCGCCACGCCATGCCCCACGGCTGGCGCGCGATCCAGCTGAGCAGGCCGACGGCGGCGCGCGGGCTGATGCGGTTATAGCTCGACATGCCCGACCCGTCGGCGAAGTGATAGCCGGTCGCCGGCAGCCCCGCCTGCGTCATCACCTTGTGCATCACCGCCTGACCGTCGGCGATCGAGCCGCTGCCCGCGTGTCGCGCGACGCGCCGCAGCATCAGTTCGGTATGGAGATTCTGGCTCTCCTTGTTGATCCGTACCATATTTTCGGCAAGCGACGGCGCGGGCAATTCGGTGAGCATTGCGGGCTCGGCGGGCAGCGTGGCGGATGCGCCCTTGCGGTTTTCGGGATCGTCGGCAGGCGTCAGCGGCCGGTGGCGCACATCGATATTGCCGTCGACGCGCACGCCGCGCGCGCGCAGCAGTTCGCCGAGGCGCCACGCGGCATAATGCGCGGGATCGTCGATGCCGTAACGCAGCGTCATCGGTGCGGCCTCGGAGCCGACGGTGCCCGTCAGGCGGAGGACGCGGCTGTTCGGCATGCGATCAGCCTCGATGTCCTCTTCCTTGCCTGCGACGGTCACGACCCGATTTTCGATGGTGTAGTAGCCGGACGCTTGCACGCTCGGCGTGGCGCCGATCGCACCGGGCGCCAATTTTACCACCAGCTCGTTGTCGTCGAGCGTCAGCGCCGACGTGCCGGTGCCGTAGCGCGAGGAGATATTGTTCCAGCTCATTCCCGGGCTCCAGCGCTCATCGGGGAACCAGCTGTCGTCGCCGACGATGTTGCGGACATGGCGCGTCTTTGCCGCGACGGCGTCCGCGAGCACCTGCAGGCAATCGCTCTTGCAATCGTCGACGCTCGACAGGAGCGCGTCGCCGCGGCCGTGAAGTACGACATCGACCGCGCCATCGGCGCCCGTTTCCAGCCGCACCCCCGTCCCCTTCGCGGTCTGCTGAAGCAGCGGCAGCTCAGCATAAGCGATGGCGGTCGTGAACATCTTGGTGTTCGATGCGGGAATGAAGCGCTGGTCGGGTGCAATCGACACCAGCACTTCGCCGTCGAGCGTCGTGACGAGCATGCCGAACCGCGATCCTGCCGGCCCCTCGGCCAGTTTCTGCTCGACTGTCGTGAGCAACGGGACGGGCGCCGGGCTAGCCTGCGCGATGGCCGCGGTCGGCGAAAGCGACAGGGCAAGGACCGATGCCAAGGCGAAGCGTCCAATCGATGTCGTCATATTATGTCCGTTCGTCCCAAGCTGTAATGACCCCGTCGCCCACGGCGGGGCGCAAGGTCGTGATGCCGCTGTCGGCGTGGCGGGTCGGGTGGACCCGGTTGGTGAGCAGGGTCCAGACAAGGCCACGCTCGAAGTCGATCCAGAGGCCGGTGCCGGTGAAGCCCGTGTGCCCGATCGTGTCGGCCGAGCAGGCGTCGCCGCCATGCCATCCTGCAAAGGAACGCTCCCAGCCGCAGGTGCGGTGCCGCTCGCCCGCAGTGCGGATTTCGGCGAGCATCGCGGGCGACAGGATTTCGCCAGCCATCAGCGCGCGCGCGAAGCCGAGCACGCCGTCGACGGTGCCGAACATCCCGGCGTGCCCCGAGGCGCCGCCGAGCGCATAGGCGTTTTCGTCGTGGACCTCGCCCTTCATCACGCGCCCGCGCCAGCTGCAATTTTCGGTGGCGACCGCGGGGCCGGGCGGCGGGCCGAAACCGAGCCCCTCGCCGAGCGGCCAGTCGGACAGCGGCGCGCCGGTGAGGCGCTCGATCGCAATGCCGAGCAGGATGAAATTGATGTCCGAATAGACCGGCGGACTGTGGCGCCACTCGCGCTGGAGGACGAAGGCGCGCAGCCGCGCGGGATCGTCGCCATAGGTGTAGATGGGCTCGACCGCGGGCAGGAAGCTGCGGTGCATCAGGCAGTCGCGAAAGGTCAGCCGGCGCTCGGTGGCGTTCGCGACGTCATATTGGCGGAGATCGGGGATCGCGTCGGTCAGCGGCCGGTCGAGGTCGAGACGTCCTTCTTCCGCGAGTTTCAGGATTATCGTCGTGGTCGCGATCACCTTGCTGAGCGAGGCGAGGTCGAACCAGTGGTCGCGCGTCAGCACCTCGCGCTCGGGTACGAGCGCGGCCATGCCCGCGAAGCGCACGGCGCTTGGGCCATCGACGCCGACCACGCCGAGCGCGGCGCCGGGGATGCGGCCGGTCTCGACCGCTTCGAGCGCGGGCGCGAAGCCCGTTTCGCAGATCGCGTCGATCGTCATGGCGTGCGCCCCCTCACGCGCACGATGACGGGGAGCAGGAAGATCGCGGCAAAGCTCAGCGCCCCCGAAAGCAGGAAGAAACCGTCATAGCCGATCTGCGTCTGCATCGACCCCGACGCTCCCGCGAGCAGGCGCGGCAGCAGGAAGGCGAAACCCGACAGCAGCGCATATTGCGCGCCCGGATATTTCTGGCTGACGAGCATCGAGAGATAGACGACGAAGACCGCACCCGCGAACCCGTTGCCGAACTGGTCGACTGCGACCGACGTGTAGAGAACGAGCGCCGATGGCTCGCTGTGCCACAGCCACACATAGATCCAATTGCCCAGCGCCGCGGTCACCGCGCCGATACCGAGTGTCCAGCCGAGCGACAGCCGCGTCGACAGAAAGCCACCGAGCGCAACCCCCACCATACTCGCCGACAAGGCAACGACGCCGTCGGCGACGCCGATCTGATGCAGGCTATAGCCCCTGTCGTTCCACAGCGGGTGCGAGAGGGTCAACGTCAGCACGTCGCCCATCCGGTAGAGCGAGACGAAGGCGAGTAGCGCGAGTACCGGCGTACCGTAACGCCAGAATAGCTCGACATAGGGTGCGGCGAAGGTCGACACGCTGCCGAGCGCATCGGCGGGCAGGCGCCGGATGCGCGGCAGCGCAAGCGCCAGCGCCACGAACGGCAAAAGCGCGATGGCGAGAACGATCGGGGTGACATTGGTCTTGGCCGAGATGCCCGCGCCCTGTGCCGCCGAGAGCAGCATCCAGCCGAGCGCCGCGGTGACGATCGTTGCCGCAAGGACGATGAACAGGCTGGTCAGCGCACCCGTGACCAACGCCTGCGTGCGACCCTCGGCGCCATCACGCTCGGGCCGCATTGCGGCGAGGATCGGGAAGGGCAGGAAGGCGGCGACGGCGATCACCAGATAGGCGATGGTCCAGTCGGCCCAGGCCGCGACGAGGATCGCGCCGCTGCCCGCGGCGACCATCGCGCTGCGATAGCCCCACAGGTTCGCGGCGACGATCGGTGCCTGTTCGGCCTGCGTCGGTGCGAGCTCGATACGCCAGCCGTCGGCGGCGACTTCGAGCGTGGTCGTCCAGAAGGCGAGCAGGATCGCGAACAGCGCGGTCAGCGGCAGGCTCTTGTCGCTCGACGTGAAGGCCATCGCGATCATCGAGAGGAAAATGCCGAGCTGCGACAGCATGATCCACCCGCGCCGTCGCCCCCAGAAGCGCGAGAAGCCAGGGATGTCGTATCGCTCGATCAGCGGCGCCCACGCGAATTTGAACGTCGGGAGCAGCGCGATCCACGCGAAGAAGCCGATGATGACGATATCGACCCCGTGCCGCGACAGGCGCAGCGTCAGCACCGCGTTGAACATGTAGAAGGGCAGCCCCGCCGAAAAGCCGAGCAGCAGATAGAGGCCGAGCAGGCGCCGTGCGGATGGCTTGGCGGGCAGGTCGCCCGCCACGACTCCTGTTACGGCTTCGGCGGCCGCCGCGGTCACGCCTTGTCCTCGGGCCCGACGGCCTGCTCCCAGTGCGCGACGACGCTGGTGACCGTCAGGTTCGCGCTCGCGCTCGCTACGGTGCGCGTCATGTCGAGCAGCCGGTCGAAGGGCAGGACGAAACCGACGACGAGTGCGGTCTGCTCGGCCGACACGCCGACCGCCGAGAGCACCGCAGCGAGCATGAACAGCGACGCCGACGGGATCGGCGCGGTGCCGAAGGCCGCCAGCGCTCCGGTCAGCAGGACGATCGCCAGCATCGGCAGATCGGGTTCGACCCCGACCGCCTGCAACGCGAAGATGCTGAGCAGCCCGACGTACATGGCGGTGCCGTCCTTGCCGATGCTCGCGCCGATCGGCAGCACGGTCTTGGCAACCCCGGGCGCAATGTGCAGGTCTTCGAGCGCGATGCGCAGCGCGACGGGCAAAGTGGCGGCCGAGGATGCGGTCGAAAAGGCGACCGCGAGCGCGTCGACGATCGTGCGGTAGAAGCGAAGGAGGGAACGCCGCGCGACGAAGGCGATCAGCGGCACATGGATAAGCAGGATTTGCAGCAGCACTCCCGCCGCAACCCCGACCGCCAGCCAGCCGATGTTGGCGAACACCGCGACGCCATTGTCGGCAACCGCCTTCGCAATCAGGGCGAGGACGCCGAAGGGGGTGATTTCCATGACGATCCGCACCAGCTGGAACAGCACCTGTCCCGCCGATTGCAGCAGGTCCGCCATCGGACGACCTTGCTCGCCCGCCAAAATGACACCGAAGCCGAAGAGGATCGAAAAGAAGATGATCGCGAGCATGTCGCCTTCGACGAGCGCCTGCACGATATTGATCGGCACGATGCCGACCAGCTGATCGTGCAGCGACTTGGGCTCGCCGAGCGCATGGGGTGTGGCACTGCCCAGCGCGGCGCCCTGTCCGGGTTCGAGCAGCAGGCCGACGATCATGCCGATCGACACCGCGCAGAAGGTGGTTGCGGCAAACAAGCCGACGGTGCGTGCGCCGACCGAGCCGAGCTTGCGCGGATCGGCGAGCGCGGTGACGCCCGATGCGATGCTGATGAAGACGATCGGGACGACGAGCATCCGGATCAGGCGGACGAACAATTCGCCGACAAAGGCGATCGCATCGGTCGCGGCGGGCCACAGGAGCCCCAGCAACACGCCGACGACCATCGCGCCCAATACGCGTTGCCACAGCGGCACTGCGAACCAGCCGCGAAGAAACCCCTTCATCCGTCCCCCTGTTTTGGTCGTATCAAATACCGCCCCAGAAACCGGGCTTCGGCGGCGACATGATGCCGTGCGCCGCGCTGACCCCGCCGTCGCGATCCTCTGCAAGCCAGAGCGGTCCGTCAAGGTCGACGAAGCTGCTTTGCACCGCAATGGCCCAGGCGGGCGCGATCGACAATGACGAACAGATCATGCAGCCCGTCATCACGCCGAGCCCACGTTCGCGCGCCGCCTGTGCGAGTTCGAGCGCCGCCGTCAGCCCGCCGGTCTTGTCGAGCTTGATGTTCACCACCTGATAGCCACCCGGAAGCGTATCGAGATCGGCTGCGACATGCACCGACTCATCGGCCGCAATCGGGATTGCCGAGCGGAAGTCGGCAAGATCGCCATCGGCGTCGGCGGGCAGCGGCTGTTCCAGCAGGTCGATGCGCAAATCGACCATCAGCGCCTGAAGCCCGCTCACCTCGGCGATGGTCCAGCTTTCGTTCGGATCGACGATCAATTTCGGCTTGGGCGCCGCGGCGCGGACAGCCGCCAGTTGCGCAGCCGGATCGCTGCGGTCGACCTTGATCTTGAGCAACGGGGCGTCGGCGAGCGCCGCCGCCGCCGTCGCCATGCGGTCGGGGGCGTCGAGGCTGACCGTCATCGCGGTGACGATCGGGCGCAGAGGCTTTTCGAGGCCCCGCGCCGTCGCAAGATCGCTGCCCGCGAGCCGCAATTCCAGATCCCACAGCGCGCAATCGATCGCATTGCGTGCGGCACCGGCGGGCATCAGCTGCAGCAACTCCTGCCGCCCCGCGCCGCGCTCGATCGCACCGCGTGCCGCCTCGATCGCAAGAATCGTGCTTTCGGCATTTTCGCCGTAGCGCGGGTAGGGGACGCATTCGCCGTGCCCGGTGACGCCATCCTGCACAATGGCGACGGTCACCACCTGCGCTGCGGTCTTGACCCCGCGCGATATGCGAAACGGCGTGTGCAGCGGCAATATCTCGCCGGCGACGGTCAGGCTACGGTGCATCAACGGTTGTATCAGGCGGTTTCGGCGACGCTATGCGCGGCGGCTTCGGTTTCCAGCAGCCGGTCGAGGATCGACTCGACCCCGAAGCGATAGGGGTCGCTGGTCGGCAGCCCGAATTCGGCCTCGATGCTGGCGCAGAGCGCCCGCGCTTCATCCTCGGGCATCGCCGAGGTGTTGAGCGCGATGCCCACGACGCGCACGTCGGCGCTCGTCAGCCGCGCCACGCGCAGATTGGCATCGATGGTCTCGGCGACGCCGGGCAGCGGATAGTGCGGCAGGCCGCGCATATGCGGACGCACCGGGTCGTGGCAGATCACGAGCGCTTCAGGCTGGGCGCCATGCAGCAACCCCGTCGACACGCCCGCGAAGGAGGGGTGATAAAGCGAACCCTGACCTTCGATCAGGTCCCAGCCATCGTCGGTGCGCGCGGGCGAAATCTGTTCGATCGCGCCCGAGATGAAGTCGGCGACCACGGCATCGAGCGGCACGCCGTCGCCCGCGACCAATATGCCCGTCTGCCCTGTCGCGCGGAAATCGGCGGCGACCCCGCGCTTTTCGAGCGCGCTCGCAAGGCAGAGCGTCGTGTACATCTTGCCGACCGAGCAATCGGTGCCGACGGTCAGCAATCGCTTGCCCGCGCGCGGCTTGCCGTTGCCGATCGGAATGTCGGGTCGCGGGTCGCGCACATCGTGCAGCTTGCGGCCCAGCCGCGCCGCGGCTTCGACCAGCCGCGGTTCGGCGTTCAGCCGGTGGTGCAGCCCCGAGGCGATGTCGAGCCCGGCCTCCATTGCGGCGAGCGCATCGACGATCAGATCCTCGCCCAGCTTGCCCCCCGCATTCGCAATGCCCAGAACCAGCGTTCGCGCGCCGGCGGCGCGCGCTGCGGCGAAATCCATGCGCGGCAGGTCCAAAGTCAGCGGGCAATCGTCGTGGCGATACTCACCGATGCAGATGTCGAGCCGGAACACGGCGAGCCCACGCGACGTTTTGATGTCGGCCGGGTCTTGCGAATGGCCGAGGTACAGAAGATAGGGCGTTTCGATCATGGATCAGCGAACCTGCGTGACGGTAGAAGGGGCAATTCTACTCTCGCCCGCCACGGCGCCCAATATCTAGCGCCTCATATCCTATAGCTTGACGCTATAACCCTTCGAGCACCGTCGCGAGCACCGCGAGGAACGCCGACGCGGTTTTCGACGGCGGCCGGTTCTGCAGATAGACGGCGTTGATGTCGAAGGTGATCGCCGGCTGCAACGGCCGGCTCGACAGGCCCGGCGGCAGCGCGGCGTGGGCGGTGAAATTGTCGACGATCGCCATGCCCACCCCCGCGCTCACCAGCGCCGCCGCGACATAATAGGTGCGCGCCGAGACCACTTCGTCGAGCGCGACCTCGAGCCGGCTGAGCTCGCTCGACAGCATCCGTCCGATCGGGCCGCCCTGTATCGGGCTGATGAACTTGTGCCCGCACAGCTCGTCGAGGTGCAGCCGAGGCGGCGCGCCCGGCATATCCTCTTCGCGGTAGATCACGACCAACTCGCCCTCGCCGATGACCTGGTGCGCGACGGGGGCAGAGAGCGGCACTTCGAAGCTGATCGCGATGTCGGTTTCATGCTCGTAAAGTTTGCGCACCATCTCGTCGTGGTGCAGCGTCTGGAGGTCGAACATGACGTCATCATGCGCGCCCAGAAACCGCGCCACCGCCTCCGGCACCGCGCCCAGCCCCAGCGAGGGCAGTGCCGAAATGCGGAGCAATCCGCCGCGCCCGTGACGCAAATTCTGGCACGCCTGGCGCAGCGACCGCACCCGGTCCTGAATGTCCGACACTTCGGCGAACAAAGTGTGCGCATCCTGCGTCGGGATCAGCCGCCCTTTCGAGCGTTCGAACAGCGTCAGCCCGATCGAGCGTTCGGCGTGGCGGAGCACCTTGGTCACCGACGGCTGCGACACGTTGAGCGACCGTGCGGCAGCGCTGACCGTGCCGTGCAGGAACACCGCGTGAAAAATCTCGATCTGGCGCAGGTTCATCGCGACGTGGCCCCAAAGCGGCGGTGGAGGTTTGGCCCGTCGATCTCTATGCCATCGGGTTATAGGGGGTGCAACAAGACACTCTGGACGTCCGGCGCTGTTTCGGGACATCTCGTCGCCGGTCGCCCCCACAAAAAGGTCATGCCGATGCCGTTCGCCTCGCCTTCCGCTCGCCGGACGATCGGCCTGCTTTCGGCCGCCGCGGCGCTGCTTGCCGTTTCGGACACTGTGGCAAAGGCTGACGAAGCGGTCGACGTCATCATACGCGGCGGCACAATCTATGACGGCAGCGAGGGCAAGCCCTTTGTCGGCGACGTCGCGATCCGCGGCGACCGGATCGTCCATGTCGGTGCGCCGGGCGGTTATTCCGCGGCGCGGATCATCGACGCGAAGGGCCTGATCGTTGCGCCCGGCTTCATCGACCCGCACACCCACGCCGACAGCTTCCTTCGTTCGCCCGAGAAGGCGATGCGCGTCAACGCGGCCTGGCTGAACCAGGGCGTCAGCACGGTGATGATCGGGGTCGACGGTTCGGGCACGCCCGACGTCGCGGACGATGCCGGCAAGCTCCAAGCGTCGGGGATCGGCACCAACATCATGTCATTCGTCGGCTTCGGACCGGTGCGCCAGCGCGTGCTCGGCCAGGATGCGCGCGCGCCCGAACCGGCGGAGCTCGAACGGATGAAGGCGCTGGTCGCCAAGGGCATGTGCGAGGGCGCCATGGGCCTGTCGACAGGGCTTTTCTATGCGCCGCAAAGCTTCGCGACCACCGGAGAGGTCGTCGCGGTGGCGCGCGAGGCGGCTATCCGCGGCGGCATTTACGACACCCACCAGCGCGACGAATCGAGCTACAGCATCGGCCTGCTTGGGTCGGTACAGGAGGTCATCGATATCGGGCGGCAGGCGGGAATGCCCGTCCATTTCGCGCATCTGAAAGCGCTCGGCGTCGATGTCCACGGACAGGCCACCGCGGTGGTTGCCGCGATCGACGCGGCGCGCGCGGCGGGGGTCGATGTGACCGCCGATCAATATCCCTGGCTCGCGTCGGGATCGAACCTCGACGCGTCGCTGCTCCCGCGCTGGGCCGTCGATGGCGGCGGCGCGGCGCTTCTGAAGCGGCTGGACGATCCCGCCACCCTCGCGAAGATTCGCGGCGAGATGCAGGAGAATCTGCGCCGGCGCGGCGGCGCGAGCGCGCTGCTCCTGATCTCGCAAGGCTTCCCCTGGACCGGCCAGACGCTCGAACAGGTCGCAGCCGACTGGAAGCTGGACAGCCGCGACGCCGCGCTGCGCATCATCCGCCAGAGCATCGAGGCGAAAGCACGCGGCGAAAGCGGCGGCGGCGCGGCCGTCGCTTCGTTCAACATGGCGCAAGCCGACGTCGACCTGTTGATGAAACAGCCTTGGATGATGACATCGTCCGACGGCTCCGACGGCCACCCGCGCATGTTCGCGACCTTCCCCGAAAAATATGTCCGCTATGTCCGCGAGCGACAGGTTATCGACCTCAAGACCTTCATTCGCCAATCGACCGGGCGCACCGCCGACACCTACAAACTCGACCGGCGCGGTTATCTGCGCCCGGGCTATTTCGCCGATGTGGTCGTCCTCGATCCCGACCGATATGCGCCCCGCGCCGACTATGTGCGCCCGCGCGAATTGAGTGTCGGCGTGCAAAAGCTGTTCGTCAACGGCGTATTGGCCGTCGACGATAGCCAAGCAACGGGTGTCGCCGCCGGCCGTGCCCTGCTCCGGCCCCGTCCGCCCGGCTGCGCCGCACAGAATTGAGCGGCTTGCAGTCGCAGCCCGCGAAAAGCCTATTCGATATCGAAGAACAAGTTCGGTGGAGGCCCGAGCCGGAATCGAACCGGCGTGCGCGGATTTGCAGTCCGCTGCGTCACCACTCCGCCATCGGGCCTCATGCCGAACTGCCGCAACCGCCTGTTTGCGGGAGGGCCGGGTGTTGGACGGCGCCGCTAGTGAGGGGGTTTCACCGCCTTGTCAAGGATTCGCCAGTATCGCCTCGTCGTGGCGCTATCCGGGCTTGGCGACATAGCCCTGGCCAGCTATGCGCGCGGCAGCGAAATGCTCTGCTGTATTATTATTGCAATACAGCCAAGACTGGGCTAGAGCAGCCCTCGTAAAGGTTCAGGCCTTCAGAAATCGGAAGCAGATCAATGGCGACCAAGTTGAGCGAAGTGACCGCCGCGGACATGCGGGCTGCGATGATCGACAGCCAGCTTCGGACCAATGACGTGATCGATCCCGCCGTCATCGCGGCGATGGCGGCAACCCCCCGCGAGGCGCATGTTCCGGCTGAATTCGCCAGCGTCGCCTATATGGACCGCGCGATCGCGCTCGGCCATGGCCGGGTGCTCAATGCACCGCTGGTCACCGGTCGCTTGCTCGTCGCCGCAGACGTCCGGCCTGGCACGCATGTGCTGCTGATCGGCAGTGCGACCGGCTATACTGCCGCGCTTCTCGCCGCGCTTGGCGCCGAGGTCCACGCCGTCGAAGAACAGCCCGAACTGATGGCAAACGCACGTGCGGCGTCGATCAATGGAACGATCCATTGGGTTGAGGGACCGCTGAACGCCGGCGCTTCCGGTGCCGCGCCCTTCGAGTGCGTCATCGTCGAAGGCGCGATCGAGACACTGCCCGATGCGCTGGTGGCGCAGCTTGCCGAAGGCGGCCGCATCGTCGCGGCCCGCCGCGATGGCGCGGTGACGCGGCTCGTCCAGGGCGTGAAGACCGGCGGCACGGTCGCGCTGCGCAGCTTTGCCGATATGGATGTTGCGCCGCTACCCGGCTTTGCAGCGCCGGCCAGCTTTCGTTTCTGACATTTCCAAGGCCCATCTCTCCCTCGCTTTCAGGCTGACATGACGATGCACGAGACCAGAAAAGACCTGCCCAACCGTCGCGGCCGCTGGCTCGCAGGACTTGCTGCGGGCGCCTTGATGATGCCGGGGGCGGTGCAGGCGGAAACGCTGCAGGGGGCGCTCGCCAAGGCTTATGAGAATAACCCGACGCTGACCGGCGCACGCGCGGGCCAACGCGCGAACGACGAGAATGTGCCGATCCAGAAGGCCGGTGGATTGCCCGAGGTCGGCGCCCGCGTCGATTTTCAGGAAAATCTCGTTCTTCCGGGCAATGCCTTTTTCTCGCCCAAGCGCTCGGTGAACGTCGGCGGGCAAGTAACGGTACCGATCTATCAGGGCGGCGCCGTCCGCAACGCGATCAAGGCCGCGAAATTTCGCGTCGAAGCGGGGCAGGCCGATCTGCGCGCGACCGAGGCGAGCGTCTTTTCGCAGACCGTCGGTGCCTATATGGACGTCATCCGCGACCAGGCGATCGTCCAGCTCAACCAGAAGAATGTCTCGGTTCTGCGGACGAATTTGCAGGCGACGGGCGACCGCTTCGAGATCGGCGACCTCACCCGCACCGACGTCGCCCAGTCACAGGCGCGGCTCGCGCTCGCCGAGGGCGACCTGCGGACGGCGGAGTCCAACCTGATCGCCAGCCGCGAATCCTATATCCGCCTTGTTGGTGATGCGCCGGTCGATCTGGAACAACCGCCGGTGCTGCCCAACCTGCCGGTGACCGCCGAAGAAGCGGTCGCGATCGCGCTGAACAGCAATCCCGACATCGAAGCGGCAAATCAGCTGGTTAGCGCGAGCCGCGCCGACATCGGCGTCGCGCGCGCGACGCGGCTGCCCAAGCTGTCGGCGACGACCAGCGGCGGGTACACGAACAATCTGAACTCGATCCCGCCGGCGAACACGACCTCCGAAAATGTCACCTCCAGCGCCCAGGCCGGGCTGTCACTGACCATCCCGATCTTCCAGGGTGGTCGCCCTGCGGCGCAGGTGCGTCAGGCGCAGTCGCGTACCAGCCAGGCAATCGAAAATTATGTCGAGGTCGAACGCAGCGTCATCGCGCAGACGCGCGGCGCCTATGCCGCGTGGCAGGCGAATGAACGGATCATCGCCGCAACCGAGCAGGCGGTGGGCGCCAACGCGCTGTCGCTCGAGGGCGTGCGCGCCGAAAACAGCGTCGGTACCCGGTCGATCCTCGACATTTTGAACGCCGAACAGGAATATCTGAACACCCAGGTCCAGCTCGTCTCGGCACAGCGCAACTCCTATGTCGCTGCCTTTTCAGTGCTCGCCGCAATGGGCAAGGCGGAAGCCCGCGACCTCGGTATCGAAGGCGGTGCGCTCTATGATCCCGAGGTGAATTATCAGCGCGTCCGCGGCAAAATCTTCGATTGGGATGATGATCCAAAGCCGCAGCAGCAGGCGACGGACACGCGCGCCGTCCCCGCCGCCGACGCCAGCGTGCCCGCGGGCCCGCCCGCGCTGCCACAATAAAGCTTGGCAAGCGCAACCTTCCACCGGTAGAAGTGGTTAACCGCCCTGAAATCGTGGGGGCAGAGGGGGCAATATGGGCGACATGTCGCGAGAGCCATCAATGGAAGATATTCTGTCGTCGATCCGGCGCGTGATTGCGCGTGACGAGGC
>CAUUIU010000008.1:0-22372 GCA_963545025.1 uncultured Sphingopyxis sp.
GATCGCTCAGTGTCTCGTGGGCTCGGAGATGTGTATAAGAGACAGATCGACGCCAGCGTGAAGGGCTTGCCATTGTGGCCCAGCACGCTCGCCCCCGCCTTCAGCGCCCGGTCGGCGAGCAAAATGTCGGCGGTGATCACGACACTGTGTGCTGTCGCCGCCTCGGCGATCCAGTCGTCGGCGGCATCGAAGCCGTCGGACACCACGACCCGCTCGATCAGCGGGTGCTCGGGCACGCGCAGCCGGCTGTTGCTCACGACCTTCACCGGCACCTCGTGCCGCCACGCGACGCGATAGATTTCGTCCTTCACCGGACAGGCATCGGCATCGACAAGAATTTGCGGGATTGCAGCCATCGCAGCGAAAGGGTCAGCCGACCGCGACGCCCTTCCAGAAGGCGATATGATCGCGGATCGCGGACGCGGCCTCCTTTGGCTCGGGATAATACCAGGCCGCATCTTCATTCACCCGCCCGTCGACGGTCACATGATGATAATGCGCCAGGCCCTTCCACGGGCAGATGCTCGTCGTCGCGCTGTCAGAAAGCAGCGCCGCATCGACCGCCTCACGCGGGAAATAATGATTGCCCTCGACGACGACCGTATCGTCGCTGTCGGCGATCACCGCGCCGTTCCACACTGCCTGCACCATGATCGCCTCAGCTTTCCGCCGCGATGCGCGCGGCTATTTCTTCATATTGTCGAGCCCCGCGACGACCCCTGTCTTGGTCGAGGGGTTGCTCGCATTGGGCTTCTTCGGCTTTTCGGCCTTGGGCTTGCGGGCTTCGCGGTTCGTCTTCTTCTGGCCTTTGGCCATGGTCAATACCTTGGATGCAGCGGGCGTCGATGCCCGTCGGCAGCAATCCTACGCCCTTTGCCGCTCCGCGTCGCCTGTTATCCCGCCAGCCCGTCCCACAACAGCTTGGCGCCGAGCAGCACCATCAGCATGTAGATGAGGACATAGAAGCGCGCGCCGTCGATGCGCTTCAGCCAGCGCACTGTCAGCAAGGTCGAAACCACGGCCAGCGGCATCAGCAGCAGCGCGGCAACGATCACCTCGTGCGGAAAGGCGCCGAGCGCCAGATAGGCGGGAACCTTCATCCAGTTGACGATGGCGAACAGGATCGCGCTGGTGCCGATGAAGGTCAGGTGCGGCAGCTTGCGCGGCGTCACCCACATCTGGAACGGCGGCCCGCCAGCATGCGCGATCTGGCTGGTGAAGCCCATCAGCCCGCCGAAGATCGTGCCCACCCAGCCCGGCGATGTCGACGCCGCGACGACCCGCCCGCCGCGTTCGATCCACAGCCGGTAGAGGCCGAAAGCGAGCGTGATCGCACCGAGCGCCGCCATCAGCTGCGCCTCGTTCACACGCTCGGCATAGAACCAGCCCGCAAAGATGCCGACTGCGGCGCCGGGCAGCATCCAGCCGATGACCCACCCGTCCCATGTCTTGCGGAACGACCAGACGCTGATGACGTCCTGCACGATCAATATTGGCAACAGCAACGCCGCGGCGGTCGCCGGCGGCAGCACCAGCGCCGCCACCGGCGTCGCGAGCGCGCCGACCCCGGCGAGCCCGCCCTTCGCCATGCCGAGCAGGATCACGGCGGCGATCAGCACCGCCAGCGTCACCGGGTCGGCCAATATGCTCACGCCGCGGCGATCTCGACGCTGCCCGGCAACTGCCAGTCGATCGCCCCGCGCCCATGCGCCTCAAGGAAGGCATTGGCCTGGCTGAACGGGCGCGAGCCGAAGAAGCCGTTATGCGCCGACAGCGGCGAAGGATGCGGTGCGCGCAGGATCAGGTGCGGACTGCCCGCGCCCAGTCCGGGCACATTCGCCGCCTTCTTCTGCGCATGGCTGCCCCACAGGATGAAGACCTTGGGCGCCGGATCGGCGGCGACCGCGGCGACCGCGGCGTCGGTAAACTTCTCCCACCCCTTGCCCTGATGTGACGCCGCCTGCCCCGCCTCGACGGTCAGGCAATTGTTGAGCAGCAGCACGCCCTGTTCCGCCCAATGCTTGAGGTAGCCGTGCGACGCCCGCGCGATGCCGAGGTCGCTCTGCATTTCCTTGTAGATATTGACGAGGCTCGGCGGGGTGCGCACCCCCGGCTGGACCGAAAAGCACAGACCATGCGCCTGCCCCGGCCCGTGATAGGGGTCCTGCCCGAGGATCACGACGCGCACATCCTGCGGCGGCGTCGCGTCGAGCGCCGCGAACCAGTCGCGCGGCCGGGGGTAGATCGTCTTGCCCTTGTCGCGCTCGGCCGACAGAAACGCCTTGAGCTGCGCCATATACGGCTGCTCGAACTCGCCGCCGATCGCAGCGAGCCAGTCGGGATGAAGCTTGACCTCGGCCATGCCCGCGCTTCACCAGAGCGGGCGGGGCTTGTCCAGTGTGCAGTTCACGGCGGCTTCCGACCGATTGCTGCCTTGATCCTCCCTGTGCCGTAGGCATGGGGAGGTGGCAGCGCGAAGCGCTGACGGAGGGGCTCATGGCGCGACGTTGCCACCCCTCCACCACCGCTTCGCGGCGGTCCCCCTCCCCATCGCTGCGCGACAGGGAGGATTTTTCTCGTAATCAGCCCGGGTCAAGCCCGGGATGACGGACAAGGGAGCGACAGCTCCCGCCCCGAAACCGTCGCAGGCCCCTACAACATCCCACGCAGCGTCAGGAACATCCGCCGCCCCAGATAGTCATATTGCGTCCCGAACGCCGGCACCTGCCCGACCACGACCGGGGTGCCGTTGACGAAGGTCGATACGCGTGGCGGCGCCTTGTCGAACAGGTTGGCAACCCCCAGCGTCACGCGGAAGCGGTCGGCGACCTCGTGCGACACCGACAGCGAATGATAGAAGACCGCGGGCACGCTGACGTCGGGGCAGAAGCGTCCGCCGGGGCGATAAGGCGAAGTGCGGCACGGATCGCCGCCCTGCACGCGCAGGATATCGTCGCGGTTCGACGCCGCGCCGATCACGTCAAGGCCATAGAAGAGCGACCATGCCCCCTTGGTCCACGACAGGTTGAAATCGCCGACCCATTTCGGATTGCCGATCTTGCCATTGTCGTCGACCAGCGTGCCGGGGAACAGCGCGACCTTGTCCTCGACCTGCCACGTCATCTGCGCACTCAGCGTCAACGCGCCGAGGTCGCCCAGATCCTGATCGATCGCCAGCGACAGATCGACGCCGCGATTCCGCTGGCGGCTGATGTTGATATAGCGGTCGGTGACCGTCGCGACGCTCTGCGCCTCGGGTCCGGCCCGCGCGCGCGCGAACAGGTCGCACAGCGGCTCGTCGGGAAAGATGTCCGAGCTGTAGCAGCCCTGCAAAATCGCATTGGCGCCGAGCGGGTTGATCTCGTCCTTCACTTTGATGTCGAAATAATCGACCGCGATCCGCGTCCGCAGGCCGCCCCATAGGCCGAGCTTCGGCGTCAGGATGAGGCTCGCGGTCTTCGCGGTCGAGGTTTCGGGGCGGAGCGTGCCGAGCCCGCCGCCCGAGGCGACCGCAACCGGCGACACGCCGCCCGCGAAATCGGGGGCGATGCCGTCGGCGGCGCAATTGTCGAAGACGCGCCGGCTGATCACCCCTGCCGCCAGCCGCGCGGCGGTCTGGATGCACGGGTCGATATCCTGCTGGCCAAGGAAGCCCGTCTGATTCTCGAGGAACAGTTCGAACAGCGCCGGCGCGCGGAACGAGGTGCCCCAGGTGCCGCGCAGCCGCAGCCAGTCGGTGACCGCCCAGTCGGCCCCCGCCTTCCACGTCGTGTCGCTGAAACTGTCCCGTGCCCCGTCGCGGCGCGTCGCCTCGACATGCGTGTAGCGCGCGGCGCCCGACAGCGTCAGCCGTTCGATCAGCGGTGCGCCCTCAATCAGCGGGATCTGGATTTCGCCGAAGACCTCCTTCGATACCGTCCGCCCCGCGGTGATGCCCGCGGTGCTGAAATTGGCGACATTGCCGCTGCGCGTCGCCTCGCCCGGCGTGTCGTTGATCGCGTCGCGGCGGATCGTCGCGCCGAACGCCGTGCCGACCGGCCCCGCGGGCAGCGTCAGCAGATTGCCCGTCAATATCGCCTCGGCCGACGTCTGCTTGAACAGCGTCGTGCCCGTTTCATGCCCCATCAGGAAGGCGCGTTCCTGCGGTGTGAAATCGCCGCGCAGCACGCGCGGGTCGGTAAAGTCGATGTCGATGCACGGCACCCCGCGCACCAACGTCACCGTTCCCGCGCACGAACGCGTGCGCAGGCTCTGCGACGCGATCGCGTCCTGATAGATGACGCCCTGCCCGTAAGTGGCGTCCGAACGGCTGTGCTGGCCGTAGATATCCCATTTCCAGCCCGAAAATCCGCCGCCGAACTCGCCGCGAAGCCCCAGCACGCCGCGATAATAATCGACGTTGGCATCGCTCCGCGACGGCACGACGATGCGCGGGCGCAGCAGGATGTTGCCACCGAACTCGCTGTTGAACGGGTCGCCGGCATCGAACGGGTCGCAATTGCCCGCAGCCGGATCGCAGAAGAAAAAGGGCAGCATCGACGCGCCGGTGAACTGCTGCAGCGTCATCAGCTGGACACCATTGTTCGCCGACTTGCGGTTGCTGAACAGCCCCTCGCCATAGATTTCGACGCTGTCCGAGATTTCGAAGGCGGCATCGAGATAGCCCGTCAGCCGGGTGACGCGCGAGAAGACGTCCGACGCCTGCTCGGCGGGTTCGAACTGGTTGAGCGCGCCCGCCGAGGGCCCGTCGAAATTGAGCCCGAAGAAATCGGCGGGGCCGAACACGCCGATCGGCGCAAAGACCGACAACGGCACGCCGACACTGGCGAACTCGGCGCCATATTGCCCCGACGAGACGAGCTGCCCGATCGGCCCGAACAGCCCGGGGCCAAAGGTCGGAAAGCCATTCTCATCGACGCCGCTGAAATCGCTGAACTGGATGGCATTGCCGAAAACGCCGTTGCACGTCGGGCGGTCAGTGCGGAAATCGACGATGTCGGCGCGGCTGCCATCACCCTCGCGCTTCAGATATTCTTCCTGACAGAAGAGAAAATCGCGGTCGCTGCGGCGCAGATTCTGTTGCTGGAAATAATCGACCGTTGCGGTCACATGGCCGCGGTCGAACGTCTTGCCGAAGGTCAGATAGGCGCCATAACTTTCGCCGCCGCCCTGTCCCGGAATTGCCGTCGATCCGCCGGCTTCGATGCCGTCAACGTCGGTACGGGTCAGGATGTTGACCACCCCCGCTACCGCATCCGAGCCATAGATGGACGACGCGCCGGTCTTCAGGATTTCCGCTTGCCGGACCACCGACAGCGGCAGGACATTGAGGTCGAACGACGCCACTGACCCGCGCACGCCAGCGGGTCCCGCACGGCGGCCGTTGACCAGCACGAGCGTCCGCTCGGCGCCCAGCCCGCGCAGCGACAGCGTCTGTGTATCGGCGCCGCCATTGGCGACAAAGCGGTTCGAGATCGCCGAGGTGATCTGGATCGACCCCTGCGCCGCAGGTGCCGAGCGCAGCAACTCGACGAGTTGGGTCTGCCCCTGCTTTTCGGCGTCCTTGGCGTCGATAATCTCGATCGGGTCGGCGCTGGTGAACTCGCTTTTCGCGATGCGCGACCCGGTAACGACGATCTCGTCCTCGCCCGTCTGCGCGGCGGCGGGGGCCACCGTCAGGGCGATCAGCGAGGCCGTCGCACTCAGAAACACCCAGGGGTTGGTGTCCGTTTTCATAACTCTTTCGTCCGATTCAGAAAATTGATCTCGCCCCCCGGCAAGCCAAAAATACGGTAATCCGCGTTTCTGAATGGTTACCGGCGCATAAAAATCTGCGTCTGTGCGATTTGCGCCACACAGCCGCGGCCGGCTTGTCGCCGTCGCCGCGCGCAGCTAGGCAGTCGTCGCAAGGAGGCGCGCGATGAGCAAGGCAATGGGCGAAACGCTGGGACGGCTCGAGGCGGTCATCCACGACCGGCTGGCCGCTGGCGAGGCCGAAGCCTCCTATGTCGCGAGCCTCGCCGCGAAAGGCCGCGGCAAGATCGCGCAGAAACTGGGCGAAGAAGCCGTCGAGGCGGTGATCGCCGCGGTCAGCGAGGACAACCCCGCGCTGATCGGCGAGGCGAGCGACCTTGTCTTCCACCTCTCGATCCTGCTCGCCGACCGCGGCCTGAGGTGGGACGATATCGCCGCCGAACTCGACCGCCGCCACGGAACTTCCGGCCACACCGAAAAGGCCGCGCGCCCCCAATAGGAGCCCCCCATGCCGATCGACGCGACGCTTCCTTATGACAACAGCAACATCTTCGCCCGTATCCTGCGCGGCGAACTGCCGTCGAAGAGTGTTTACGAGGACGAGTTCGCCCTCGCCTTCCACGACATCAATCCGCAAGCGCCGCTGCACATCCTAGTAATCCCCAAGGGTGCTTATGTGAGCTGGGACGATTTTTCAGCGCGCGCCAGCGATGCCGAGATCGCCGGGTTCGTCCGCGCCGTCGGCCATGTCGCGCGTGACCACGGTCTCGTCGCCCCCGGCTACCGCCTGCTCGCCAATGCCGGGCTCGACAGCCATCAGGAGGTACCCCACCTGCACGTCCACCTTTTCGCCGGACGCCCGCTCGGACCGATGCTCGCACGCTGAGTTTTCGCCGCTGTCTATGCCGGCGGTCACAGCGCTTTCTCCGAACGCGATTAACCGTGCGCATCATGCGGCAACGGGTGGACTTGGCCCCCTGTTTCCAGCAGGATAGCGTTCGGACCGAACCGGGGAGACGACGATGGGCAAGGGATGGCGCGCGCTGGCTAACCGGCTGGCCGGAAAGGCGAAACTGGCGCTGATCGTCCCGCTGGGCATAGCGATGGCCGCGACCGCCGCCGCCGACACCGTCCCGCAGGTCACGCTCGCCACCCCGGGCAGCAGCGGCACCGGCGACGGCACGATCACCCGTTTCACCCTGCGCTTCTCCGAGGACATGGTCCCCCTCGGCGATCCGCGCGCCAAGGCGCCCGCCACCAACGACTGCAAACAGCCTGCGGACGGCCGCTGGGTCGACACCCGCACCTGGGTGCTCGAATTCGAAAAGCCGCTCCCCGGCGGGCTCAGCTGCCACGTCGACCTCCGCGACGATCTCGCAACCGCGCGCGGCGTCCGCATCGTCGGCAATGACCGCTTCGCACTCGACACCGGCGGCCCCTCGGCGCGCGCCGTGCTCGCGGGCGGGATGGACGGCGATATCGAGGAGGATCAGATCTTCCTCGTCGCCACCAACGTCGCCGCCGACCGCGCGTCGGTCGGCCGCTTCGCCTATTGCGCGGTCGACGGCATCGGCGAGAAGATCCCGGTCGACGTCCTGCCGCGCGACACCGCGACGCAGATACTGACCGGCCTCAGCGACGATGACTGGAACCGCCAGTCCTTCACCGAAGATGCCGGGTTGCCGCAGCGCCTGCCCGCCGCGGGCGCCGACCGCGACGCCGCGCTCGACCGCATCGTCCCGGTCAAATGCCGCCGCCCGCTCCCCCCGGGCCGCGAGATGGCGCTCGTCTGGGATGCGCGCATCAGCCAGGCCGGCGTACCGAGCCGGACCGCTGGCCGCGACCAGCGCTTCGACCATGACGTGCGCGCCGCCTTCACCGCCAAAATGTCGTGCAACCGCATCAATCCGCAGGCGGGCTGCAACCCGATCAAGGATGTCGTGCTGAGCTTCGCCGCCCCCGTCGCGCGCGACACCGCGCTCGCCGCAACGCTGAACACGTCCGACGGCAAACGCCTCGCCGCGAAATTCGACGACGACGACCGGGGCGACGCGTATCTGACGCAGGTCCGCTTCACCGGCCCGTTGCCGCAGAATGTCGACGCGACGCTCGTCCTGCCCGCCGACATCGCCGACCAGAGCGGTCGCAAGCTGCAGAACCAGTCGAACTTCCCCCTCAAATTCCACATCGACCGCGCCCCGCCGCTGGTTAAATTCGCCGCCGAGTTCGGCATATTGGAAGCCGGCGAAGGCGGCGTCCTGCCCGTCACCGTGCGCGGGGTCGAAAGCTCGCTGGTCCAGGCGAACCTCAAAATGCCCGCCACCGCGCTCCGCGTCGGCGACGACGATGCCGCGATCGCGCGCTGGCTGAAGCGCGTCGACGACGCCGACGACACAGACTATCGCGAGGAAAAGAACGCGGCAGGCAAGGACGTCACGGTCAACTACACCGGCACCAAATCGGTGTTCGATGGCGCCCCCGCGGGCGGCAAGGAGTTTGAGGTCATCGGCGTCCCGCTCGCCGAAAAGGGCTTCCACGTCGTCGAGATCGCGAGCCCCGAACTCGGCGCCGCTTTGCTCGGGCGCCGCGCGACGCGCTATGTCGCGACCGCCGCGCTCGTCACCAACATGGCGGTGCATTTCAAATGGGGCCGCGAGGGCTCGCTCGCCTGGGTGACCTCGCTCGACACCGGCTTTCCGGTCGCGGGCGCCGAAATCCGGGTTTCGGACAGCTGCACCGGGCGTCTGCTCGCGCGCGGCACCGCCGACAAGGCCGGCCGTCTCGCCTTTGCGGGCGGGCTTCCCGAACCCGAGACCTATTCGAGCTGCGAGGAAGATCCCGATCCCGCCAGCAGCGAGGGTCATGCGCTGATGGTCAGCGCGCGCTCGGGCGACGATTTCAGCTTCACCCTCACCGACTGGGGCGATGGCCTCCGCCCCTACGACTTCGACCTTCCCTATGGTTGGTCGGATCGCGAGGACATCCTCCACACACTGTTCGACCGCGCGCTCGTGAAGGCGGGCGAGACGGTGCATATGAAGCATATCCTGCGCCGCCCCGTCGGCACGGGCTTTTCGACGCCGCAACCGCTGTCGGGCAAGCTCCGCCTCGTCCACCGCGGGTCGGACACCGAATTCGAAATGCCGTTCAGCATCGCGGCAAGCGGCGCGGGCGAGAGCGTCTGGAACGTCCCCGCCTCCGCGCCGATGGGCGATTACGAACTCGTCTTCGTCACCAAGGACAAGGACGGCGAGGACAAGACGATCTGGTCGAACCAGTCGGTCAAGGTCGACGAATATCGCCTGCCCACAATGAAGGCGACGGTCACCGGGCCCAGGACGGCGCCGGTGCGCCCCACCGCGGTGCCCCTCTCCTTCTTCGTCGGTTATCTCTCGGGCGGCCCCGCGCCGAATATTCCGGTCGAGATCCGCACCAATTTCCGCTCGAGCTGGAACGCGCCCGAGGACTATCAGGACTGGGACTTCGACGGCCAGCCGGTGAAGGAAGGCGTGATCCAGCTCGACGACAGCGGCGAGGAACCCGCCGCCGACATGCCGCTTGCGCGCTCGGTGCCGCTCACCCTCGACGCCAACGGCAGCGCGACGACCAGCGTCACCGTCGACCAGCCGATCACCGAACCGACGCTGATGGCGGTCGAGATGGATTATGAGGACGCCAATGGCGAGACGCTGACGTCGAGCCGCCGCATCACTCTTTTCCCGTCCGCCGTCCGCCTCGGGCTCAAGACCGACGGTTGGTTGATGCGCGACAACGACCTGCGCCTGAAATTCGTCGCGCTCGACCTCGACGGCCGCCCGATCGCGGGCCAGCGCGTCCAGGTCGCGCTCTACAACCGCGAGATCATCACCGCGCGCCGCCGCCTGATCGGCGGCTTCTATGCCTATGACAACCAGATGCGCACGACGCGCCTCGACACCACCTGTTCGGCGACCACCGACAAGCTCGGCCGCGCGAGCTGCGCGATGGCACCCGGCGTCTCGGGCGAAATCACCGTCGTCGCGACAACGCTCGACGCCGACGGCAATGAAGCGCGCGCGGTTCGCTCGGTCTGGCTCGCGGGCGACAACGACTGGTGGTTCGGCGGCGACAATGGCGACCGCATGGACGTCATCGCCGAAAAGCCGCGATATGCAGCCGGCGATACTGCGAGCTTCCAGGTCCGGATGCCCTTCCGCGAAGCGACCGCGCTCGTCACCGTCGAACGCGAGGGCGTGCTGTCGAGTTTCGTCGTGCCGCTGAAAGGCACCAATCCCGTCGTGAAGGTCAAGCTGCCCGCCACTTACGCGCCCGACGTCTTTGTGTCGGTGATGGCGGTGCGCGGCCGCGTGACCGGCGAGGAAAGCTGGTTCCGCCAGATGAAGCGCGCGGTCGGCTTCAAGATCGAGAACAGCGAAGGTGCGCCTCCGACCGCACTGGTCGACCTCGCCAAGCCGAGCTACCGTCTCGGCATCGCGAAGATCAAGGTCGGCTGGGAAGGCCATCAGCTCGGGGTCAAGGTCAAGACCGACAAGACCAAATATGCCGTCCGCGAAACCGCGAAGGCGAGCATCGAGGTCAAGACGCCCGGCGGCAAGGCGCCCGCCAACGCTGACGTCGCCTTCGTCGCGGTCGACGAGGCCCTGCTCCAGCTCGCCCCCAATGAGAGCTGGAAGCTGATCGACGCGATGATGGGCGAACGCACGCTCGACGTGCTCACCTCGACCGCGCAGATGCAGGTGGTCGGCAAACGTCATTACGGCCGCAAGGCGCTCGAACCGGGCGGCGGTGGCGGCGGCGACCTCAGCGGGCTGACGCGCGAGGACTTCCGCCCCGTCCTCCTGTGGAAGGGCAATGTTCCGCTCGACAGCAAGGGCCGCGCAACGGTCGACGTGCCGCTGTCCGACAATCTGTCGGCCTTCCGCCTCGTCGCGATCGCGACCGATGGATCGCAATATTTCGGCACCGGCGAGGCCAGCGTGCGCACCGTGCAGGACCTCGGCGTCTACGCCAGCATGCCCGACCTGGTGCGCACCGGCGACACCTATGACGCGCGCTTCACGCTGCGCAACGGCACCGACCAGCCGATGGAGGTCACCGCGACCCCAACGCTGTCGCCCGCCGTCGCCACCGCCCCGCCGCTGACCGTCACCATCCCGGCGGGCGGCGCGGTGCCGATCAGCTGGTCGATGACCGCGCCGGAAGCAACCGGCCCGATCGAATGGACCGTCGATGCGGTCGCGAAAGGCGGCAAGCAGCGCGACCGGCTGGTCTTCCAGCAAGTCGTCGAGCCCGCGGTGCCGGTCGAGACCTGGGCTGCCAGCCTGTTCCGCGTCGGGGCGAACACGACGCTGCCGATCGCCATTCCCGCCAGCGCGCTGCCCGGCGGCTATGTTGACGTCGCGCTCGCGGGGACGCTTGCGCCGCCACTCGCGGGGGTGCGCGATTATATGGCGATCTATCCGTACAACTGCTTCGAACAGTCGACCTCGCGCGCGGTTGCGCTCGGCGACGTCGGCCGCTGGCAGGCGCTCGCCGAGGCAATGCCGACCTATCTCGATGGCGACGGCCTGCTCCGCTACTGGCCGAACGAGCGCATGGAAGGCTCGGCGGAACTCACCGCCTATGTCATGGCGGTCACCGCCGCCAACGGCTTCGCGATCCCCGAAGCGTCGAAGGCCAAGATGGTCAAGGCTCTGCAGGCGATCGTCGAGGGACGGCTAACCCGCAAGGGCTATGGCCCCTACGACATCCGCCCGGTCCGCATCGCGGCGCTCGCCGCGCTCGCGCGCAACAACGCGTCCAACGCCCAGCTCGTCGCCGCGATCAACGTCGCGCCGGTCGACATGGCGACGGGCACGCTTGCCGACTGGCTCGTCGCGATTGATCGCACGCCGAATGTGCGGAACGCCCCGGCGCTCCGCACCGCGGCCGAGGCCGAACTGCGCAAGCGTCTTGTCTATGAAGGCACGCGCCTCGATCTCGTCGACGATGCGCGCGCGCCCTGGTGGATGATGACCAGCGGCGACGAAATGGCGATCAAGGCGCTCGAAGCCGTGCTCGGCCGCAAGGGCTGGGAGGATGACGCAGGCAAGCTGATGGTCGGCGTCGCCCAGCGTCAGCGCCGCGGCCATTGGGACACGACCCCCGCGAACGCATGGGGCGCGGTCACCGTCCGCCGCTTCGCCGGACTTTATCCGGCCAGCGCAATCACCGGCATTACCACCGTCGGCCTTGCGGGCGGCACCGCTTCGCAAAGCTGGCCGATGCCAGCTGACGCCGCGCCGCTACGCGTGCCGCTGACCACTGCGACGATGAGCCTCAAGCATGAGGGCACCGGTGCTCCGTGGGCGACGGTCAGCGTCAAGGCGGCAGTGCCCTTGAAGGAACCGCTCAACGCGGGTTACCGGATCAAGCGTTCGGTCAGCATCGTCAAGGCGGCGAACAAGGACCGGCTGACGCGCGGCGATGTGATCAAGGTGCGGATCGAGGTCGTGGCCGCTGCGGGGCGGACGTGGGTGGTGATCAACGATCCCGTTGCGCCGGGCGCGACGATCGTCGGCAATCTCGGCGGCCAGTCCGAAATGCTCGCAGCTCAGGCAGGCGGATCGGGCGCGCAGCCGAGCTATGTCGAGCGTGGGCGGGACAGCTGGCGCGGCTATTTCGGTTGGATGCCCGCGGGCACCCACGCGGTCGAATATGTCGTGCGTTTGAACGGATCGGGCCGCTTCACCCTGCCGCCGACGCGGGTCGAGGCGATGTATTCGCCTGCGATCCGTGGCCAGTGGCCGAACGCCCCGCTGACGGTCGCCAGCGTCACGCCGTGATGCGATGAGCCTGCCGCCCGTCCCGGGGCGCCGGCGGCGCTGGACTCATGCTCTGGCATGGACCGCGCTTGCGGCGCTGATCCTCGTCACTGCGGCGCATCTCCTGACGCGGCCGCCGGCGATGCCCGGCTATGCCGATGTCCGCGCCGACTGGCGCTCCAGCGAGGCGTGGCTCTACGACCGCGACGGCCGGCTGCTCGACAGCGAGCGGATCAATTTCGAGCGCCGCCGCCTCGCCTGGGTGCCGCTGAACGAGGTCAGCCCTGCCGTCCGGGACGCGGTGGTGCGGAGCGAGGACCGCCGCTTCTGGTCGCACGGCGGGGTCGACTGGCTCGCCATCGCAAGCGCCGTCCGCGCGCGCTTGACAATAATGGGGGGGACCGGCGACCGCTCGCGCGGCGCCTCGACGCTGCCGATGCAGCTCGCCGCTTTCCTCGACCCGAGCCTTGCCCAGCCCGGCAAACGCGACTGGCGAACCAAGCTCCGCCAGATGCGCGCCGGACAGGCGCTCGCGGCAAACTGGTCGCACGAGCAAATGCTCGAGGCCTATTTCAACCTCCTCCCCCTGCGCGGCGAGGCCCAAGGCATCGGCGCCGGCGCGCAAAGCCTGTTCGGCAAGCGTCCCGCCGACATGAACGCGACCGATGCCGCCCTCTTCGCCGGACTGCTCCCCAATCCGTCGGCGGGCGCCGAGGCGCTCGGGCGCCGCGCCTGCCGGATCGCGGTCGCCGCCGACTGCACCGCAATCCGCGCCGCCGCGGCGACGCTGGTCTCGGGCGAACATGCCGCGCGCTTCGACCCCGCGCTCGCACCGCACCTCGCCGTGCGCTTGCTCGACAAGCCCGGCAAGCGCGTCACCACCACCATCGATCGCCGGATACAGACCGCGGCGATCGTCGCGCTGCGCCGCCAGCTCTCGGGCCTCGGCTCCGACCGCGTCCGCGACGGCGCGGTCGTCGTGCTCGACAATGCGACCGGCGAGGTGCTCGCCTATGTCGGCGGCGTCGGCCTCAAATCGACCGCGGCGCAGGTCGACGGCGCCAATGCGCCGCGACAGGCGGGCTCGACGCTCAAACCGCATCTCTATGCGCAGGTGATCGAACATGGCTGGCTCACCGCCGCCTCGATCCTCGACGACAGCCCGGTTCAGCTCGACACCGCCTCGGGCCTCTACGTCCCCAAGAATTACGACCACAGCTTCAAGGGGCCGGTCAGCGTCCGCCACGCGCTCGCCTCTTCGCTCAACGTCCCCGCCGTCCGCGCGCTCGTCATCGACGACGTCCAGCAATTCCGCGACCGCCTCTGGGCGCTCGGCTATCACAGCCTCGTCGAAGACGGGGAATATTACGGCTTCAGTCTGGCGCTCGGTTCGGCCGAAGTTTCGCTCGTCGAACAAGCCAACGCCTTCAGAACATTCGCGAATATGGGAAAGTGGTCGCCGGTGACCTTCGACGCTACGCGGCACCTTCGCGAACATCCGCGCACCATCGTCAGCCCCGCCGCCGCCTTCATCGTCGGCGACATCCTCGCCGACGCCTCCGCCCGCGCCGACGCCTTCGGCGCCGACAGCGCGCTCCGCCTCCCCTTCTGGGCCGCCGCCAAGACCGGGACGTCAAAGGGCATGCGCGACAATTGGTGCATCGGCTGGTCCGACCGCTTCACCGTCGCCGTCTGGGTCGGCAATCTCGAGGGCGATTCGATGCGCGCCGTCTCAGGCACCTCGGGCGCCGCTCCGGTGTGGCGCGACGTGATGCTGGCGCTCCACGCGGGCAGCCCCGGCAAATCGCCCGCGATGCCCGAGGGCGTCGAGGCGCGTCAGATCGCCCTTCCCGGCACCCGCGAGCCGCCGCGCCGCGAGTATTTCCTGACCGGCACCGCCCAAAGCGAAATGGCCGCAGCACCCCAAGCCGCGCGCCGCCCGCGTATCACCAGCCCGGTCAGCGGCAGCGTCTACGCGCTCGACCCCGACATTCCGATCGACCGCCAGCGGCTCGCGGTCACCGTCAGCGGTTCGGTCGCCGGATATCGCCTGATCCTCGACAAAAAGCCGCTCGGCGATGCCGATGCCGGTGCGCAGATACTGCCGCGCCCGGGCAGCCATATGCTCGCACTCGTCGAACCCGGCGGGCGGATGATCGACCGGGTGCGCTTTACCGTAAGGTAACCGCCATAGGCCGGCCGTTCGATACAGCGCAAAACATAGGAAATTAAGTTGCGCTGCCGCGCGGAGCGGCTAGTCTGCCCCGCCATAAGACGGGCGGCAGTTCAGCCGCCCTCAAGGGGAAGAATATGCTATTTGACCGCGTAAAGCCGTTGGATGCCATTTTGGCGACAGCGGAAAAAAAGTCGCTTACGCGCACCCTCGGCGCTTTCCAGCTGACGATGCTGGGGATCGGCGCCGTGATCGGCACCGGGATTTTCGTGCTGACAGCTGAAGCCGCGCAAAAGGCCGGCCCGGGCATGATGATCAGCTTCATCATCGCCGGTTTCGTCTGCGCCTTTGCCGCGCTCTGCTACGCCGAAATGGCCTCGATGGTCCCGGTTTCAGGTTCGGCCTACACCTATAGCTATGCCGTGATGGGCGAGTTGATCGCGTGGATGGTCGGCTGGGCGCTGATCCTCGAATATGCGGTCGCGGCGGGTGCCGTGTCGGTCGGCTGGTCGGGCTATGTCGTCGGCTTGATCGAAAATGCCTTTAGCATAGACATACCTTCTACCTTGGTGCTCGGGCCTTATGACGGCGGCATGATCAACCTGCCCGCGATGTTCATCGCCGGCCTCGTCACCTTGCTTCTGGTCATCGGCACGCGCGAATCGGCAACGGTCAACGCATTCCTCGTGGTCATCAAGGTTGCGGCGCTGACGCTCTTCGTCGTCCTCGCCGTTCCCGTCATGAACATGGAGAATTTCGAACCCTTCGCTCCGCTCGGCATCGGCGGCATAGGCGCAGCTGCCGCATCGATTTTCTTTGCCTATGTCGGCTTCGACGCGGTTTCGACCGCAGCCGAGGAAACCAAGAATCCGCAGCGGAACATGCCGATCGGCCTGATTGGCAGCCTTGCGATCTGCACCATCTTCTATCTGCTCGTCGCCGCAGGCGTCATCGGCTCGGTCGGTGCGCAGCCGGTCGGCATCGATGCCGCGGGCGCGCACGCCCTCGAACCCGGCAGCCGCGAACTCGCCGCCGCCTGTGCCGCCATGGGCGACCAGGCCGTGGTCTGCTCGAAGGAAGCGCTCGCCTGGACGCTGCGTGAAATCGGCTGGCCACAAATCGGCAATCTGATCGGCCTCGCCGCCGGTCTGGCACTGCCGTCGGTCATCCTGATGATGATGTTCGGCCAGACCCGCATCTTCTTCGTCATGAGCCGCGACGGTCTGCTGCCGCAGGCCTTCTCGAAGATCCATCCGAAGTTCAACACGCCGCACGTGATCACGATCATCACGGGTATTGCAGTCGCGCTCTTCGCCGCCTTCTTCCCTGTGGGGCAGCTGGCGAACATCTCGAACTCCGGTACGCTCTTTGCCTTTGCTGCGGTATCGATCGCGGTGATGGTGATCCGCAAGACCGATCCGACCCGCCATCGCCCGTTCAAGACGCCGCTGATCTATCTCACGGCGCCGATCGCGATCATCGGTTGCCTCTATCTCTTCTTCAACCTCGACCAGAAGAGCATCAACCTCTTCCTGATCTGGGCGGCCATCGGTCTGGTCGTCTATTTCGCCTACAGCCGCTCGCGCAGCCATGTGGGTCAAGGGCATATCGAGGTGCATGAGGACGATGCTGATGCGCCGCCGCCGCCGGTGCCGCCGGCACCGTCGTTCAGCTGACGGGTTCGATCGATCAAGGGAAAGGGGGCTTCGGCTCCCTTTCTTTTTGCCGGTCAGAAGGGCGTCTTCGGTGCCGTTCCGGGGCGCGTGAACAACCGGCCGCGCTCTGCCCAGAACACCAGAACCAGCCCGACCGCACCGGAAACCAGAAAGGCGTAAGCCAGCGGGAGCGTCGTGCCGTCATATTGCTGGCCGATCGTCGCGCCGACCACCGCCGCGAGCAAGGTCTTCGCAAAGCTCTGATAGGAGGAAGCGACGCCCGCCATATGGCCGAAATCCTCCATCGCGATCGACCCGAAATTGCTACCGATGAAGCCGATCAGCCCGACATTGACCATCATCAGCGCGGTGAACATCCACAATGTTTCGCCGCCGCTCAGCGCGACGAATATCTGCGCGATCGAGGTCGCCATGAACGCGAATACCGCGGTCTGCGACACGCGCCGTGCCCCGAAGCGTTCGACGATCGTCGCGTTCGAGAAATTGGCGATCGCGATGCCGACCGCGACGCAGGCAAAGATCAGCGGGAACCAGCTCTGGGCATCGAACACCTCGTCGATGATCTGTTCGCTGCTGTTGAGATATCCATAGAGCGCGCCCTGCATCATGCCGGAGGCGATCATGTATCCCGCGGCGCGGCGATGGCGCGTCACCGTTGCCCAACCCGACACCATCGTCCGCCAGTCGAGTGGGCGCACATCGGCGGGATCAAGCGTTTCGGGCAAGCGCCGGAGCCAGGCGACCATGACGAGCCCCATCGCGGCAAGCACGATGAAGATTGCGCGCCACCCTGCGATCGCAGCAACCCCCGCACCGATCGTCGGCGCGATGATCGGCACGATCATGAAGACGAGGAAGATCAGCGACAACCGCTTTGCCATCGCGTCGCCCGCGAACAGGTCGCGGATCACCGCCACGACGATCACGCCCAGCCCGGCACTGATCAGACCATGCCCGAAGCGTAATGCGAGCAGCATCGGAAAGCTCGTCGCGAGCCCGCAGCCGATCGAAAAGACGACATAGGCAAGCAGCGCAGGCACCAGCACGCCCTTCCGCCCGAAACGATCGGCGAGCGGGCCATACAGCAGCGACCCAAAACCGATACCCAGCAGATAGAGTGAAATCACATATTGGCGGTCGTTGGCGACTGCGACCCCCAGCCCCTCGCCGATCGCTGGCAGCGCCGGCAGCATCGAGTCGATGGCGAGCGCGTTGAGCGCCATCACCATCGCCATCATGACCACCATTTCGCGTTCGCCCGGAAGACCCGACCGTTGAGAGGATTGGGAAATATCGTGCATGGCGTCAGGCTATGCGCCGCCGAGCCCTATTTGGATAGCCCCCGGGCACCGAAAAGCGGCCGGAAAAGCTATGCGAAGCAAAAGGGCCGCCCATCGCAGGACGGCCCTTCGCTTGTTCGCTTGCGCTGAAAATCAGCCCTGGCGCGTGCCGTTCATCGCCATCGAACCGAAAGCGCCGGCCTTGATCGTGCCGGTCAGCGTGTCGCCATCGATCGTCGCTTCGCATTCAAGCGTCATCGGCATCGGGACCTTCATGTTCATGGTCCAGGTCAGCTTGTTGCCGTCGACCTTGCCATTCTCGACATCGAGCGCGCCCATCGCACCGGCGTTCGAACCGGTGAAGCTGTCGCCGTCGCTGTTGACGGTGAAAACCGACTTCTGGTCGCCCATCGGCGACTTGGTTACGCAATCATAGCTGCCGTCTACGGACATCGAAGCTCTCCTTACTGAAATCAATGTTAGTTAATCGGGGTTGCTGTTTCGACCGCCAGACCCAATCCGTCAAGCTGCGGTTTTACCACCGCGGCATCGCCAACGATGACATAGACGAGGTCGTCGGTGCTGAGCGCTTTACGCGCCGCTGCATCGACTTCGGCCGCCGTCATCGCCTCATAGGTTGCCGGCAATGTCTCGTAATAATTGTCGGGTCGGCCAAACTTCACGATCTGACGCAGCCCTCCGAGCACATCGGCCGAGGTTTCAAAGCTGCCGGGCAGTTCGCGAACGCTGCCGTTGATCGTGCGCTCCAGCTCTTCCTTGGTCACGCCCTTGGCGCCGAGGAAGCTCTTGAGGTCACTTTGCAGCTCCTTGATCGAATCGCCCGTACGGTCGGCCTGCACCGGCGCCGCGGCGACCCAGTTGACCCGGTCCTGGTCTCCCGAGATGCGGCTCCGTACGCCATAGGACCAGCCCTTGGTCTCGCGCAGATTCGTGTTGAAGCGCGACAGGAAATTGCCACCGAAAATATCGTTGGCCGACCGCAGCACTTCCAGTTCGTCGCCGCCCTTGGCGCTGAGCACTTTGCCGGCGAGGATCACCGACTGCGGCGATTTGGGGCGATCGACAAGCAGGATGCGCGGCTTGGGCGCCGGGATCGCGATGTCGAAATGCTTGACCGGCTTTGCGGTCGCCGGCGCTTTCCACTGTCCCAGCGTCGCATCGAGCTGTTTCTTCACTTCGGTCAGCGTCGTGTCGCCGACGACGAAGATACGCGCCATGTCCGGACGAATCCACGCCGAATGGAAGGCCGCGAGCTGATCGCCCGTTGCAGCAGTCACAGCTTTCGTGTCGCCCAGGCCCGACGGCGGAATGCCATAGGGATGGTCGGCGCCATAAAGCGCCGGCATCAACACGCGCGACGCGATCGCATTCGGATTGTTGAGTTCGGCCTTGAGCCGGTTGAGCTGCTGCGCGCGCACACGCTCCAGCTCCTGCGCGTCGAAGGCGGGGTTGCGGATATAGTCGGCGAGCAGGCCGAGCGACGCGCTGAGATTGGGTTTCAATGCGAACAGGCTGAACACCGTCTCGTCCGCATTGGCGGTCGCGTCGATCTGCGCGCCAAGCCGTTCCTTCGCTTCGGCAAAGGCAACCGAATCGAGCGTCTTCGTGCCCTCGTCCATCAGGCTGAGCATCAGCGACTGGGTGCCCAGCGCATTGTGTGGATCGGCGGCATAGCCCGCGTCGAAGCTGACCGCGACATTGACCGTCGGCACGGCGGTGCGGCGCGCAAAAACAACCTCGACGCCGTTCTTGAGCTTGGTGCGTTCGATCGCCGGGAAGTCGAGCGCCGTGAGGTCGGCGACCGCAGGAAGTTGCGAGCGGTCGGCGATCGAGGTCGCCTCGCCAATGCCGGTGTCGGGCCCGACATCGCCGAGCGCGGCGTTCCAGTAACGGTCGGGTTCGACCGCCGCGACCATCTTGTCGGCGGTCACCGCGCCACCGCGCGCCTCACCGCCCTCGGTGCGCTCGCCGGGGGTATAGGTCAGCGAAAAGGCCGGGCGCGACATCCACTTGCGCGCGGCCGCCTTGACCTGTTCGGGGGTCGATTTCGCCAGCCGGTCGAGCTCGACCTTGTAATAAGCGGGATCGTTCGAATAGAGCGCGCCCTCGGCCAGTGTCACCGCCTTGCCGCCAAAACCGCCGACCGATTCGAGCCCCGCGATCGAGCCGCCGATATAGCTGGCGGCCGCACGCTGCAGTTCGTCGGCCGTCGGGCCAGTTTCGAGGAATTTCGCGATTTCCTCGTCGAGCTTCTTGCCGACCACCGCAACGTCGGTCCCGGGCTTCACATCGGCCTGGACGAGCAGGATGCCGGCGTCTTCGAAGGTCTGAGCAAAGGCCGCGACGCTGACCGCGACGGGGTCCTTGCGGACCATCGCATTGTCGAGCCGCGACGAGGACAGCCCGCCGAGCACCGCGGTCGCCATCTGCAACGGCACCGCTTCAGCATCGTTGAGTCCTGGGATTGCCCACATGCGATAGATGCGCGTCGTGGGGATGAGGTCCTTGACCTCTTTCGCGAGCGGCGCGGGCAGCGTCGGAACGGACGTCGTAGGAGCCTGCACCGAGGGGCCGCGCGGGATGTCGCCGAACCATTCGGTGACCTTCGCCTTCGCGGTCGCGGCGTCGATGTCGCCCGCGAGCACCAGCACGGCATTGTTCGGGCCGTAATTGTCGGTGAACCACTTCTTCACGTCGCCAAGGCTCGCCGAATTGAGGTCGGCCATCGAACCGATGGTGCTGTGGTGATAAGGATGGCCCTTGGGGAAGAGATTTTCGAAAATCTCGTAGCGCAGCAGGCCATAGGGGTTGTTGTCGCCCTGGCGCTTTTCATTCTGGACGACGCCGCGCTGGTTATCGAGCTTCTCCTGCGTCACCGCGCCGAGCAGATGCCCCATGCGGTCGCTTTCGAGGAACAGCGCGCGGTCGATCGCGCCGGTCGGGACGGTTTCGAAATAATTGGTGCGGTCGACGTTGGTCGTGCCGTTGCTGTCGGTGGCGCCGACCTGTTGCAGCGGCTCGAAGAAATCGCCGGGCGAATTTTCGGACCCGTTGAACATCAGATGCTCGAACAGGTGGGCAAAGCCCGTCTTGCCCTTGGGCTCATGCTTCGATCCGACGCGGTACCACACCGATACCGCGACGACCGGTGCCTTGCGGTCCTCGTGCACGATCACGCGCAAGCCATTGTCTAGTGTGAAGGCCTGGTACGGGATATCGACCGCCTTCACCAGATCGGCAATCGGCGCCGGATCGGCGGCCTTGGCCTTGGCGAGCGCGGGGCCCGCGGCGACGAGCGAGGTCGACAGGGCCAGGGCGACAGCGAAGCGATGGAAGCGGGTCATGGATATCCTTTTGAACGGGTGCAAGCGAAGGAACGCCCGCGCGCGGCCGGGTGCCGGACGGCACTGTATCAACGGTTTAGGACAGCATTTCGCGGCTTTCAAGGCCGATAGAATCGCGCCCCGCTCGCCTTCAGCGCTGCCGGATCGAACAGCACCGGCTTGAGCTCGTGGCGCACGAATAGCGGGGCCTGATCGTTGTAGTGCGGGCTGTCGGGGCGCGTCGTCGCCGATCCGAAAGGCTGGATCGATTCCGAGCGCACGCGGCCCTGCATGTCCCACGTCACGAACATGATGAAGCTGTCGCCGTGGCGCACCTTGAGCCGGCCGTCGGGCTCGACATCCCACAGCGTCGAGGCGCGCACCGTATCGTTGCCGCCGTCGAGCGGCAGATCGACTCGGCTCGGGCCCTCGCCATGGCGAAGCCTGAGCACCGTGCCGAGCTTGGGATCGAGCGTCCCGAAATGATCCTGCAAATGCGCGACCACCTCTTTGAGTATCGTGCGCGGATCGGGCTCGGCGCGGCGCTGATAATGGCTGCCGTTCGCGGGGCGCAACGTCATCAGCGCCAGCGCGTCGCCATGTCCCTTGCCGTCGAGGTTCCAATCCCATTTGCGCAATAGCTGCTGCGCTTCCGCGAGCGCCGGGTCGCTCCGCGTGTCGACCGCGAGCAACTTGCCCATCCATGCCTTCGCATATCCGCTCTTCGCATAGGCGGTGTCATATTTGATCGCCTTGAGCCGCGCTTCATCGATCTGCCCCGATGCCTCGAACAATTCGATCAGCCGCGTGGCGCGGTTGGTCATATCGTCCTCGACCCCGAGCAAGGGCGAGAAGGCGGCGGCATCGAGTTCGTCGCCCGGCCCCGCCGCGATCCACGGCGTGTTGTTGGCGTTCATCACATAGCCAGAGCGCGGATTGACCAGCGCGGGTACGCGGTCGAACGGCAGCGTCTTGGTCCAAAGGTCGGCTGACGTGTCGCCTGGAAGGACTCCGCGCCAATTGAACCCCGGCTGCCGATCGGGAAACATCGCGTTGTAGAAGAGCCCGATATTGCCCTTGGCATCGGCGTAGATGAAATTGGTCGCGGGCACGCCCTGCCCCGCCATCGCCGCGCGCCATTCGGCGAAATTCTTCGCCTTGTTCAACCGGTAATATTGGGTGACCATATTCGCCTGGTCGATCCCGGCATAGCGGATGGCAAATGCCCCCTTGTCGTTCTTCACGACCGGGCCGTGGACCGAACGATAGACGGTGCGCGGGATCGGGAGGACGAGCGCTGTCTCTTATACACATCTCCGAGCCCACGAGACACTGAGCGATC
>CAUUIU010000009.1:0-21973 GCA_963545025.1 uncultured Sphingopyxis sp.
CTAGCTTCGTCGGCAGCGTCAGATGTGTATAAGAGACAGCCGGCCCCCTCGCTGACCTTATAAATCGCAGACCTGTCGACATTCTGCCGTTCGCAACATGTGCGGCCCTCGTCGTCTGCGACAGCCCAGTCGCCGAAAAGGAGGATAACGAAGTGCCGGACCCCGATAACCACACTCGTCAGCGCAAGAAACGAAAAGGCGGCCCAGAGGACCGCCTTCACGTGATGAAATCAATCGGCTCCGCCCGAAGGCGGAGCCGGGGAGCCCGTCAGGACGGCGGGTTCCAGATGATGACCTTTTTCATCGCGTCATCGCCGGGGGCGTTTGCGACATTGCCGTAGATGGTCCCGAACTCGGGGGCCGACATCGTCACTGCGATATATTCGGCGCCGGTCGATTTGGCGGTCTTGACCCAGGCTGCGCCAAGTTCGAAGCCGTTCTTGCGGCTGAGGATGCGATAATCGGGTTCGTTGTCCTTGGCCTTGCGGCCGTTCGGGACAATCGCGATCTGCGCGGTGACGTTGAGGGTGGCGAGCGTGCCTTCGAAGCTGCCGTCGGCCTTGACGTTGAGGTTGGCGATGGTGGGCATGGACTTTCTCCTTCGGTTGCTCGGGGGACATCCCCGATGGCGCCAGAAGAAGGGACCGCGAGCTGCCGTCACCGAGCGGAACGCGAGGGCGAACCCCGCATGGGGTTGACGGCCAGAGGCGAGCCGGGCCCGCAGAAAGGCGACAGAAAAGGGGGTGGCCTTGAGCAACTGAGACAGATCTGCCGCCGCGTCCATTCAACGATCCGTGCCGCACTCAAAGGCCGGTCCAACCCGACCACCCGCCCGATCCGGTCCGATCAATCGCAGCGATGCGCACCCCAATATTTGTCCCAGCGCGCGGTGAGGCCGCTGCGGATCATCGCACAGGAGATATCGCCCGACCGGGGCGATGTGCAGAAGGCGGCGGTGCGGGTGCCGCCGGCCCCGCCGCGCGATAGGCAGCGCATGACCGGTCCGCGCACGAGAATATGTCCCGTCCGGTTCCGCCCTTGCGGCGTCCCGAGCAGGCCGACGAGATGATCGCGCGCCGCGACCGGATCGGCGTCCGGACAGGGATGCCCCGGACTGCAGCTGCCATTCATTTCGCGTGCGGCGACCCCGGAAAGGCGGATATGCGGACCTTCCGCGCACCAGATCGGCCCATCGCCATCCCAGACTGCGACGGGGGTGCAGGTGAAGGATTGGCCGGGCGGAACGACCGAGGCGAGCAGGAACAGACTGAATATCATTGCGGGATCCGTAGTCCCGACCACCGACCGATTCAAACCCCGTAACTATCGCAAGGCGTCAAAGACCCGCGCGAAGCGCGCAAAGATAAACGCGCTCTTGGCGAGGCCGCAGCCGGGCGGCGTGCGCGCGGGCCTGTGGGCCAGCCGCCGTCCGGCAAGGATACCGAGCCAAGTGCGCTGCGCGGCCCAAGATAACGCGCGGCCCCTGGCGCCGCCTGCCGGCGCCAGAGCACGCCCATTCAGCCGCGCTCGATCTGTCCGCGGCGAATTGCGAAGTTCAGCCTTTGTAACGAATGACGTGCCGCGGCTCGCCGCAAAGGCCGCATGGCTCTTTGAGCCGCTCAAATCCTCCGACGCCGGCAGCTGCTCCGGTGGCGACGCTTGCCTGTGAAACCGAGGAAAGGTCGAGCCTATCTGTAATGCATTCGTCGCAAAGTGGCGCCCCATCCATTCGCCGGATGAGGGCCTCGACACGTTCCGCAATGGTTGAGCGTCTGGCCATTGGGCGGCTTTAGAGAGGGACCGAGATTTTGGAAAGTCACCGATGTCGGACCACGGGATCGACTCGATTTGATCGTGAGAAACACCGAAATCCCCCCAGATCAGGTCGACGTTCTATGTTATTCTCGCGTCATGACCTCCGGCCTACAACGAGTCGCCCGCGCGCTTTGCGAGTTGGATGCAAATCCGCCCGAAGCGAGGATGGATGGCAAGCCGCTTTGGCAAGACTATTTGCCGGAGGCACAGGCCGCGATCATGGCTCTTCGCGAACCCGACATGACGATGATCAGCGCCGCCGCGCTCGAGGCTGGCCACGTTAGCAAAGATGAAGTCGGAAGAATTTATCGAGCCATGATCGACGCCGCGATGATCCACCAAGCGCCGACCGCAGGCAAAGTCGAGCGGTAGGAAAAGCAGAACTGGCCGACAGCGGACTGGCGGCTTCCAGATCGAATCATAAGAAAGCGGACATCGATATTGAAGATAGGCGCTCGCCGAACGTCCCGTCGCTCCATCAAATCCATGCTCGCCGTATCGGGGCTGTCGGATTTTGACTGGAGTCCGCGCAAGCCGACATCCGAAAAAGGCGAACCGGGGGCACGCCTGTTCGGGAACGGCACAAAGAAGATCAGTCGCGCTGATTCGATGGATTTCCTCTAGGTCATCGCGTCCGTCGCGGTACGGCATTGCATAATTTCCGCCATGATCGAGACAGCAACCTCCCAGGGCGACTTGCCGCATCGCACCTGCCCGATGGGCGAGTGAAGGCGGGCGATTTGGTCGTCGGAAACGCCTTGGGCGCGCAACTTGTCGATGCGCGCGGGTTTGCGCGTCGCCGAGCCCAATACGCCTATATAGCCGGCCGATGCGCCCAGCGCGAAAACAAGCGCCCGAATGTCGATGTCGTCATCATGGGTGGCCGCAACAACCGCGGTCCAGGCGTCGATGCCTAAGGCCGCCAGGGCATCTTCGGGTTGCTCTCGCGAATAGGCGACATCCGCCCAGGGCGGCGGCGTGTCCGCTCCATCGGGCCATATAATATGCGTCAGGAAACCCGCTTGCCGCGCTAACGCCACGAGAGCGAGGCACGTCGGGTCATGGCCGATGACCACAAGGCGCCAAACGGGATTGAATCGCAACGTATAGACGGAGGATTCGAGGCGCATTGGGCCGACCGCTCGTTCGACGCCATCGCTCTGCCACGTCGCGGGCTCTCGCCGCTCGGCATGATCCAGCAGCGCAGCCACTCCTCTATCGTCGGGGGCGATGCGCTCCAAAAATATTTCAAGCGCACCACCACACACCAGCCTTATGTCGATCCAAGGGCTACCTTTGCCATAGTGTAGGCGCAGCGGCTTGCCGTCGCGCTGGACAATCAAGGCGTGGTTGGCGACATCTGGCTCCAGGCACCCGCCAGAGAAATAGCCGCTCGCCGTCATCCCGTCGAACAGCATTTGGGTGCCGACCGGTCGAGGTGAAGAACCCGATAGGCTGATAATCGTACCTAGAACGACGATGCGCCACTGCTGACGCGCCAGACAAAGTTCGCCGCGCATATCGGCGTGCCAGCCGTCCAGCGGCCAATCTGCGTTGTTAAGCTTCATCAAACCTCAGCCTGGATGGTCCACAAAGATCGGTCAATTCGGCGCGTTCCGGACATGATTTCGCAAAGCTGACGCGACACGGCAATGGTCTTCCAGATGAGCCCATGCGTTTGCATGGCAGCAAGGTTTAGCGACGCAGTATCGAATTGCAATGGCTTATCGATAGAATGTCTATTGATATCCACTTAACTTCCTGTAAGACCCGATTCGGAGGTGCAGCATGCCCATCCCCGGGGAATGTCCGATCAGCCCATAGGTTGATTGGAGCGCGACCAAGGGGTTCCCGGGCGTATGGCTGCGCGGTCGAATTGGAATCCGTCAAAGGCGGTTCAACAGCTGGGTGGGAGAAAAAAATGTCGAATTATCAGAAATATCGCGCTGCTGTCATGGCGAGCACCGCATTGATCGCCATGGCGCTTGCGCCTTCCGCCCATGCGCAGGACACCGATACCCCTGCAGCCGACGCCGCTCAGCCGGCGGCCGCTGCGGCGGAACAGCCGAGCGAGTTCGGGGACATCGTCGTCACCGCCAACAAGCGCGAACAATCGATCAACAAGGTCGGCCTGGCGATTACCGCACTGAGCGGGGACTCGCTGAAAAGCCAGCAGATCGTCTCGCTCGAGGATCTCGCCAAAAGCATCCCCGGACTGAGCTATGCGCCGTCCGCCACCCAGACCCCGGTGTACACGCTACGCGGGGTCGGTTTTTATGAAACCTCGCTGGCGGCCTATCCGACGACCAGCGTCTATGTCGACCAGGTGCCGCTGCCCTTTCCGGCGCTAACCACCCACTCCAATTTCGACCTCGAGCGCGTCGAGGTACTGAAGGGGCCCCAGGGCACTTTATTCGGCCAGAACTCGACTGGCGGCGCGATCAATTTCATCGCTGCCAAGCCCACGCGCGAACTGGCTGCGGGCGCTGACGTCACCTATGGCCGCTTCAACCGGCTCGAAGGCAATGCCTTCATCAGCGGCCCCTTGTCCGATACGGTGCGTGTCCGCCTGGCGCTGACGGGCGCCCGCGCCGACGACTGGCAAAAAAGCTACACGCGCAACGACAAGCTGGGCGAACTCGGCTATTATGCGGGGCGCTTCCTGCTCGACTGGACCCCGTCCGGCCGGCTGGATTTCGAGCTGAACCTGAGCGCCTGGCGCGATCAAAGCGATCCGCAGGCGCCGCAATATCAGACGCTGCTTTCGCAATCTCCCGCCACCACCTTCCAGTCGCTGCGCGACTTCCCCTTTTCGCCGTTCAAGCCGCGCGCGGCCGACTGGACGCCATCGACGCGCCCTCATGCCGACAACAAAATGTATCAGGGGTCGCTGCGCGCCAACTGGGAGCTCATCGACGACATCACGCTGACGTCGATCACCTCCTATGCCCACTATAAACCCGACCAGGGCTTCGAGACCGACGGCACGACGTTGATGGTCGATGATTTCGTCGTCGACAAGGGCAAGATCAATTCATTCAACCAAGAGCTTCGCCTCGCCAACCGCGGCAATGCCCCGTTCCGCTGGGTCATCGGTGCCAATTACGAAAAGAGCCACGTCTACGAATATCAGCTGCAAACCTTATCGGAAATCAGCACGGCGGCGATCTTCGGCTATACCGGCGCATATGTCTATTCCGACCAGCACATGCGCAATTACGCCTTTTTCGCGAACGCCGAATATGACGTCTCCGACCGGATCACGCTGAAGGGCGGCGCGCGCTATACCAATGCGCGGCGCACGGCGGCGACCTGCACCGGCGATCCGGGCGACGGCTCGTTTGCGGGAGTGTTCGATTCGCTGGCCAACGCCATCCAATTCGGTTTCGTCCCGGTCGCCGGCTTCACGCCGACGGGGGTGCCGGTGCCCCCGATCGGAAGCGGTTGCGCGCCGCTCGACAATACCACGCAGGACGGAACGCCGGCGACCTATCTGCCGGGCGAATTCAATGCCGTCCTGAGCGAAAACAATATCTCGTGGCGGGCGGGCGTCGATTTCAAGGCGACCAATTCCTTCCTGCTCTATGCCAATGTCGCCAAGGGCTATAAGGCGGGCAGCTTTCCGATCGCATCGGCGGCGACGTTCGAACAGTTTCTGCCGGTGTTCCAGGAATCGCTGCTTTCCTATGAAGGCGGCTTCAAACTGACCTCGGCCGACCGCCGCTTCCAGGTCAGCGGCGCTGCCTTTTATTATGATTATCAGAACAAGCAGCTGCGATCGAAGATCGTCGATGCGATCTTCGGCGTGCTCGATGCGTTGGAGAATATTCCAAAATCGCGGATGCTCGGCTTCGAACTGGAAACGAATTTCACGCCGATCGAGGGCCTGACATTGAGTGCTTCGGGCAGCATCCTCGACAGCAAGATCACCCGCTTTACCGGACTCAGCACCGCGGGCGGACCCGTCGACTATGCAGGGGCGGTCATTCCCTATACGCCGAAATATCAGCTTCGCCTGACGGCCGACTATACGTGGGACATCGGTTCGACCCGGCCGTTCATCGGTGCCAGTTTCTCGACGCGGACGAAGGCCCTCGCCAATATCGGCGGCGACCGGGGCCTGGTCATCACCCCCGATTTCGCATCGTCGGTGCCGGCGGACAAAACCTATACCATCCCGGGATATTCGCTGGTCGATGTCCGCGCCGGGGCCTCGTTCAACAACGGGCAGTGGACGGCAACATTGTTCGGCAAGAACATCTTCAACAAATATTATGTCACCAACATTTTCACCGATTACGACACGATCGCACGCTTTTCGGGACAGCCCGCAACCTATGGTGTAACGTTGGCCTGGAAATATTGATTGCTGACGGGCGTGGCACAGGGCACCCCACGACAGTGGACGGATAGGATGGAGTCCCGATGAAATTTCCTGCTTTTGCCTATGCCGCGCCCACCAGCATCGATGAAGCGATCGAACTGCTTGCAGCCGATGAAGATGCCCGCCCGCTCGCCGGCGGCCAGTCGTTGTTGCCGATCATGGCGCTCAGACTTGCTGCACCGACAATGCTTGTCGATCTGGGCAGCGTCGGCGCCCTGAAGGAAACGTGGGTTGATCCCGATAGGATGCGGATCGGCGCCATGGTCACCCATGCCGAGAATGCAGCATCGCTCGACGTCTGGATGCAGCTGCCGTTGATTTCGGATGCGTTGCATCATGTCGCACATCAGGCGGTCCGCAATCGCGGCACCTTTGGCGGCAGCCTGGCGCACGCCGACGCCGGGGCGGAAATGCCGCTGGTTGTCGCGGCGCTGGACGGGAGCATCATCCTTCGCGGCCAGCGGGGCGAACGATCGGTCCCCGCGGTCGATTTCTTCCAAGGTCATTATACCACCTCGATCGAACCCGGCGAATTGCTGGTCGCAGCGGAGGTGCCCTGTTCCAATCTGCGCTGGGCCTTCGAGGAATTGGCGCGTCGATCGGGCGATCTGGCGATCGCGATGGCAGCGGTCGGTGTCCGCATGGAGGATGATATTTGCGTCGATGCACGGATCATGGTGGGCAGCGTCAGCGATCGCCCGTTGCGTGCGCTGGATGCCGAGGCGTATCTGATCGGCAGTGTGCTGAACGAAGCAAGCGCACGCGAGGCAGGCCGGATTGCCGCCGCCGACATCAACGCGCGATCGGACACGCATGCCAGCGCGGCGTTTCGCAAGTCGATTACCGGCGTTCTGATCCGCCGGGCTTTGCTCCGTCTCGCGCGTGGAGAGGCATGATGCGTCACGCCGATCGCGATAGCCGACTGGAGATCGTCGCCACCGTCAATGGCCGCGAACGCGAATTTTCCGCGCTGTCGCGGACCAGCCTGGCCGATGCCTTGCGCGAAGAGCTGGGGCTGTTCGGTGTCAAGATCGGGTGTGAGCATGGCGTATGCGGCAGCTGCACGATACTGGTCGATGACGTTCCCGTCCGATCGTGCTTGATGCTGGGCGTGCAGGCGCACGGCAAGGCGATCCGGACGGTCGAAGCGATGGCAGACGGCCATACGCTCGATCCGCTGCAGGAAGCGTTTCGACGCCATCATGCCCTCCAATGCGGATTCTGCACGGCCGGGTTTTTGGCGACCGCGCAAGGGCTGCTTGCGGAAAATCCGGACCCGACGCGCGAAGAGGTTCGGGAGGTGCTGTCGGGCAATATTTGCCGCTGTACCGGCTATCAGACGATCGTCGATGCCATCATGGACGTCGCAGCCCAACGGGTCGCAGCGAGGGCCGATCATGAGTAAGAGCGATGTCGCCCACATCAGGCCCAAGTCGATCGGCACATCGATCGCACGAAAGGAAGATCCCGGCCTGCTTACCGGCCGCACCCCTTATATCGCCGACATCAGCCTTCCCGACACCGCCCATGCGGCAATCCTGCGCAGCCCGATTGCGCATGGCCGGATCACCGCGATCGACGTTGCCGACGCGCTGGCGGTGCCCGGCGTCATCCTGGCCTGGACGGGACGGGATACGGCGGGGCGTTGCCCCGGCATCGCCGCGAGCATGGAGCACAAGGGGTTCGTCGGCACCGTGCAGCCGTTGCTTGCGTTGGACGAAATCTGTTTCATTGGCGAAGCGATCGCGGTCGTCGTCGCCGAATCCCGTGCGATCGCGGAAGACGCGCTCGAGAAGATCGTGTTCGACGTCGAGGAATTGCCGGTAGTCCCCGACGTCACGGCCGCGTTGGCAGCGTCAGCCACGGCAAACGCCCAAGTGCCCGCAAATCTGGTCTATCGGTCCGATCGCGTGACCGACGAGGTGACGCAAGCGTTCGCCGAAGCGGCCGTCGTCGTCGAGGGCCGATTCCAGACGCCGCGTGTCAGTGCGTCGCCCATGGAAACGCGCGGTTTCCTGGCCCGCCACGAATGGACGACCGGCATGCTCACCTGCTGGTCGGCGACACAGATGCCGAATTTCATCAAAACGATGATGGCGATCTTCCTGCAGTTCCCCGAACAGAATATCGAAGTGATTACGCCGCAGGTTGGTGGCGGATTCGGGCAAAAGGCGCATCTTCATCCCGAGGAATTGCTGGTCTGCCTGCTGGCCATCGAGACAGAGCGGCCGGTCCGCTGGATCGAGGACCGGCAGGAAAATCTGTTCCGCGCGACCCACGCCAAGCAGCAGATCAACGACATGGCGATTGCCGTCGATGCCGACGGGCGCTTCCTAGCAATGCGCGACTGCGCGACGACCGATGGCGGAGCCTATAACACCCTGCCCTGGACCCCTCTGGTCGAGGGGCATGCCGGAATTCTGGTGGTAACCGATCCCTATAAAGTGCCCGCCTTGTCGGCGCAGAGCGTTTCGCTTACCACCAACAAATGCCCGATCGGCGCTTATCGAGGGGTCGGATTTACGGCGCCCACATTGGCTCGCGAAGTGCTGATCGACCGGGCCGCCCGCACCCTTGGCCTGTCGCCGTTCGAGATTCGCCGGCGCAACGTGATCCGCGATGGAGATTTTCCGTATACCACCCGGACGGGGATGCGGATTCTCGAAGGCAGTTTTTTCGCAACGATCGACAAGATGGAGGCGATGGTCGATTATGCGGCATTCAAAACGCGGCAAGAACAGGCCCGCCAGCACGGCCGCTTTCTGGGTTTCGGGCTGTCGATTTTCAGCGAGGTCAGCGGGATCGGCACCCGGGCGCTCAATTTCCTCGACTATCAGCTCACTTCGCACGACACCGCGACCGTGCGGGTCGAACCGACCGGCAAGGTGACGGTGACGACCGGGATCGTCACCGCAGGCCAGGGCCATCTGACCACGCTGGCTCAGATTGCTGCAGATGCGTTTGGCATTCCGGTCGAAGATGTGACGATCAACGCCGGGAGTACCAAGAACGCCGTCGGCTTCGGCGCGGTGGCCAGCCGGTCGGCGGTATTCGGCGCGGGGACCATTGGTCGCGCGGCCGAGATGCTGCGGGTCAAGATGCGCGCGATCGCCGCGGGATTGCTGCAGGCGGCGCCGGCCGAGATCGAGATGAGCGACGGGCTGATCCATGTTCGCGGCGACCCTGGGCGCTGCATGCCGTTCGCCGCCGTCGCGGGGGCCGCCTATTTTGCCGAGGCCACTCACCCGGAGGGTTTCGACCCGACGATGGAAGCCACCGCTGCGTTTGATCCGGCCGATATCGTGCTGGCCAACGGCGGCCACGCCGCAATCGTCGAGGTCGACATCGAAACCGGCATGGTGCGGGTCGAGAAACTGTTCGCGGTCGAGGATTGCGGCCAGATGATCAATCCGATGATTGTCGAGGGCCAGATCCGCGGCGGCATGGCGCAGGGCGTCGGCCTGACCCTGCTCGAAGAACTGATCTATGACGCCAATGGCCAACTCGTCACATCGACCTTTCAGGATTATCTGCTGCCGACATCGCTCGACATTCCCGACATTGAAATCGCCCATCTGGAGACGCCGTCGTCGCTGGTGCCGGGCGGCATCAAGGGCATGGGCGAATCCGCCATGATTTCCGCCCCCGCCGCCATTGCCGGCGCGGTCAACGACGCGCTGGCATGCCTTGGCATTACGATCGAGCAGTTCCCAGCCTCGCCGCAGCGCATCTTCGATGCGGTGACCGCCGCCGGGATCGAGCCATAATCCAGCGCAAAGGCCTGCGCCGAAAATCCGAGGATAGCCTTTATGAATTTCCGATATAAATTTCCGCTGCCGGTGTCCGTCGAACGCGCCTGGCCGATCCTGCTCGACCTGCGCCGCGTCGCGCCCTGTATGCCGGGCGCTGCAATCACGTCTGGCGAGGGCGACGATTATACCGGCCGCATGAAGGTGAAGCTCGGTCCGATCGAGATGGTTTATGGCGGCGACCTGCATTTCCTTGAGCGCGACGACGCCGCCCATCGGCTGAAGGTCGAAGGCATCGGCAAGGAGGTCCGCGGCGGCGGTGGCGCAAAGGCTGTGGTGACGATGGAGGCCCGCTCGTCGGGGGGTAATTCCTGCGAGGTCAGCATTGATAGCGAATATACGCTGAGCGGTCGCGCGGCGCAGTTCGGCACCGGAATGATCGACGAGATCGGCGCCAAGTTGATGAAGGAGTTTGTCACCCGGCTTGAAAAGCTGATCTTGAACGACGGTCAGGCCGCCACCGCAGCAACCCTGCATGCCGCGTCGTCACATAGTCCGGCGGCGACGCCCGCATCGCGCACTCCCGCGCCGGCGGCCGACGAGCATGACGATAATGAGGCGCTTGACCTAGTGGGGCTCGCCTGGGGTCCGATCGTCAGCCGGGCCATGCCGGTCGTCCATCTGCTGATTTCAGCGGCGACGCTAATCTATCTGATCTTCCATCATTGATCTTGCGCGGTTGAACGGCGGCGGGCGGCGGCCAATGCCGCTGGCGTATCTACGTCGAAAAAGATTCCGGCATCGTTGCATTCGATGAACGAAATATGCCCGCCATATTCGGCGAGCAGCTTTCTTGCGCCGGCGTCGCCCGTCAACCGGGTCAGCGCACCGAAAAAGCCACGACCCCAGATGATCGGATTCCCAATCCGGCCCTCGGCGCGAGGCGCGACGATCCGATTGGCTTCGGCCATCGCCGCCATGGTGCTCAGCAGTGCACTCGGCACGAACGGCATGTCACCCAGACAGATCATCGCCGCCTTTGTGTCCGGCGCGAGAGCCTCCAACCCCGATCGCAGCGATTGGGACAGGCCGGCCGCATAATCCGGGGCCTCGACAAAGCGGACCGGACGTCCGGCAAGGGCGGCACGAACCAGGCCCGCTTCATTGCCAAGGACGATGATCGGTGGCGCCAATCCGGCGCAGCCGATCCCGTCGACGACATGCGCAATGACGCTGCTGTCGCCAAGCGGAGCGACCAGCTTGTTCGCTCCCATGCGGCTAGATCTGCCGGCCGCCAGCACGATGACTGCAACGCCGCGCAGGGCATCGCCATGAAACTCATGGGCGGTTTGTTGACGATCCAAGCGGGGTATAGGCTCCGAAACGGGCACGGATCGGCATCACAGCATAGGCCGTCGTCGATGCCAAGCCGACTTGTCCTGAAAGGCCATGGCGGCGCTCAGCAACGTCATTTCATCCTGGTGCGCTGCAATCATCTGAAGCCCGGTCGGATGACCGCACGCGGTTTCGCCGCACGGCAGGGCGATCGCCGGGTGGCCGCTCAAATTGAACGGAGCGGTAAAGCGGATCAGCCGATAATTCGCGTCCGGACTGTCCGCTAGAGCGCCCAGCCGCTCGAGCGTGGGCGCGGCATAGGGTTGGACCGGCGCAACCAATATATCGATGTCGGACAATAGTGCATTCAGGCGCCCGCGTAACGCCATCCGGTCGAGCAGAGCCCGCTGATAGGCGACACTCGACGTCGCATGTCCGATTTCGAGCAATCGAGCGAGGGCGGGACCATAGTCGACAGCCCGCGACGGAAAGGTCCGGTGATGGGCAACCGCGGCCTCGACACCAGCGATCAGTTCCCATTGCTCGACGGCGGGCCGGACATCGGGAACCCGCACGTCACACAAGGTTGCGCCCAGCGCGGCGAGAGTCGCCAGTGCTGCGTCGATCGCCACGCCGATTTCGGGATCGCAATCCTCTCGGTTCCACTCCGGGTCGGTGCCCACGCGCAGGCCGCGCAGAATGGCCGGATCACCGGCGGCCGGCAGCGGGGGCGCCGCGGTGCTGGTCGGATCGACGAGGTCCTGACCCGAAATGACCGACAACAGCAGCGCTGCGTCGCGCGCGCTACGGGCGATCGGCCCGACATGGTCCAGGCTGTCGGCGAACACGAAACTGCCATGTCGACTGACCCGTCCCCACGTCGGCTTGATTCCGGTCAGGCCATTGGCCGCGCAGGGAAAGCGGATCGACCCGCCGGTGTCCGTGCCCAGCGACGCGAAACACAGGCCGGCGGCGGTCGCAACGCCGGCGCCACTCGACGAAGCGCCGGGCCACAGATCTGCACCCCACGGGTTTCGCGGCGGCTCGATCGTCGGATGGTGGAGCGCGAAGGCGCCCTCGGTCATCTCGAGCTTTCCCAGAATGATGGCACCCGCGTTACGGAGCCGATCGACGACGGTTGCATCAACCGCCGTCCGGTGCCCGCGGTAGATCGGCATCCCCGCGGAGCTGGGCATATCCTTGGTCCAGAACAGATCTTTCACCGCCACCGGAACGCCGTGTAGCACCCCAATCTGCTCGTTGCCCGCCAATGCAGTTTCGGCCGCCTCCGCCTGTCGCCGGACGCCGTCGGCATCGAGGAAGGCATAGCTATGGAGATCAGGATCCAGTGCGGCGATCCGCGCCAGCATATGGTCGGCGAGGGCGACCGGCGACAGATCGCGATGACGGATCCTGTCCGCGATCGACCAGGCGTCTTCGTAATGTAGCGCGGCTTGGGTCACACACCCCTTGCCATATCGAGTGCGACATCAATGATCATGTCTTCCTGCCCGCCAACCATGCGGCGCTTGCCCAGTTCGACAAGGATAGCGCGGACATCGACGCCATAATCGGCGCTCGCCTTCTCGGCGTGCCGCAGGAAGCTGGAATAGACGCCGGCATAACCCAGGCTCAGTGTTTCGCGATCGACCCGGACCGGGCGATCCTGCAACGGGCGGACCAGTTCCTCGGCCGCGTCCATCAGCTTGAACAGGTCGCAGCCATGTTTCCAGCCCTTCCGTGTCGCGGCGGCGATGAACACTTCCAGCGGCGCGTTGCCCGCACCCGCGCCCATGCCGGCCAGACTGGCATCAACACGGATCGCGCCCGCCTGAACCCCGACGATCGAATTGGCGACGCCCAAGGACAGATTATGGTGGGCGTGGATGCCGCGCTCAGTTTCGGGTTTCAGAACCCGGTCATAGGCCTCGCAGCGCGCACGATAGCCATCCATGTCGAGCGCACCGCCGCTATCCGTCACATAGATGCAGGTCGCGCCATAGTCTTCCATCAGCTTGGCCTGTGCGGCGAGCTGCTCGGGTTCGATCATATGACCCATCATCAGGAAGCCGATCGTATCCATGCCCAGATTGCGCGCCGCCTCGATATGCTGCTTCGAGACGTCGGCCTCGGTACAGTGCGTCGCGATCCGAACCGACCGCACGCCCAGATCATAGGCCTGTTTCAGGTCATGGACGGTGCCGATACCGGGCAACAGCAGCGTCGTCAGCTTGGCATGGCGGACCACGTCAGCCACAGCCTCGATCCATTCCCAGTCGGTATGCGCGCCAAAGCCATAGTTGAAGGAGGAGCCGTTGAGCCCGTCGCCGTGCGCGACTTCGATCGCGTCGACCTTCGCTTCGTCCAATGCTCTGGCGATCGTCTGCACATGATCGATTCCATATTGGTGGCGGATGGCGTGCATCCCGTCGCGCAGCGTCACGTCCTGGATATAAAGCTTGGTGTCGGTCGGATCGAAAGCCATCACGCGGCCTCCCTTTGCTGTCGGCGGACGGCGATCTTCTCGGCGGTCTTCAGGCCTGCCGATGTCATGATGTCGAGGTTGCCGGCGTAGGCGGGCAGATAATGGGCGGCGCCCTCCACCTCCAGAAACACGCTGGTCTTGATACCCTCGAACGTGCCGATGCCTGGAATGCGGACGGGATTGTTCGATCCAAAGCGTTCGAACTGGACTTTCTGTTTCAGCCGATAGCCCGGCACATAGGCGTTGACCCGAGCCACCATTGTCTCGATCGCGGCGGCGATTTCCGTTTCGTCGGCACCGGAGGACAGGGTAAATATCGTATCGCGCATCAGCATCGGCGGCTCTGCCGGATTGAGGATGATGATGGCCTTGCCCTTGGCCGCGCCGCCGACCTCCTCGATCCCGCGCGACGTGGTTTCGGTGAACTCGTCAATATTGGCGCGAGTGCCGGGGCCCGCCGATTTGGAGGCGATCGACGCGACGATCTCGGCATAATGGACGGTCGCGACCGACGATACCGCCGCGACGATGGGGATCGTCGCCTGGCCGCCGCAGGTCACCATATTGACGTTCGGCGCGTCAAGATGCGTGTCGCCGTTGACGACGGGGATGACATAGGGACCGATCGCCGCCGGGGTCAGGTCGATCATCACCTTGCCCGCGCCGGTGACGACCGCGCTGTGCCGCTGGTGCGCGCCGGCGGAGGTCGCATCGAAAACTATGCCGATTTCGGACCAGACGGGCAGCGCTTGCAGCCCCTCTATGCCCACGGCCGTGGTGGCGACGCCGAGGCGCTCGGCCCGCGCCAGCCCGTCCGACGCCGGATCGATGCCGACCATCGCCGCCATCTCTAGCACGTCGGAGGTGCGCAAGATCTTGATCATCAGATCGGTGCCGATATTGCCCGACCCGATAATCGCCGTCTTGATCTTCGCGGTCATCGATGCCCTCCTTCAAGGGTAAAACCGACGGCGCCCAAGCCGCCGATCCTGGCTTCCACCCGGTCGCCGGGACAAATCGCAACCATCGGCCCCAGCGCGCCGGTCAGTACGATGTCACCCGCGCGCAGCGGTTCGCCGACCTGTGCCAACGCGCGCGCGAGCCACCCGGCGGCGTTCAACGGATGGCCGAGACAGGCGGCGCCCGCGCCGACCGAGACGATCGCGCCGTTGACGGTCATCGCCATGCCGCAGGTGTAGAGATCGAGGTCCTGCAATCGCTTCTTCTCGCTCCCCAGGACGAAGAAGGCGGATGAGCCGTTGTCGGCGACCGTATCGGCAAAGCTGATCTTCCAGTCGGCGATACGACTATCGACGATCTCAATCGCGGCGACGGCATGATCGGTCGCGGCGGCAATGCTATCGGCGGTGGCGTTTGGATCATCAAGGTCGCGTGCCAGGATCAGCGCCACTTCGGCCTCGGCCTTGGGTTGCAACACGGCGGACGCGTTCAGTGTGCCGCCATCAGCAATCGCCATATCGTCGAACAGGACGCCGTAATCAGGTTGGTCGACGCCAAGCTGTGCCTGCACCGCCTTCGCCGTCAGGCCAATCTTGCGGCCGACGATCCGCCGGCCCGCCGCCACCCAGCGCTGCGTGTTGATCGCCTGCACCGCATAGGCACCGGCGCCATCGGTCGGCGCCAGGCCATCGCGCAACGGGGAAACGGGCGCACCTCGATACGCCTGGTCGAGCCTGTCGGCGAGGTCGCGATGCGATGTCATGGCGCGGCACCGATAAGGATCGCGGCCATCGTGGCGATCCGGTCGCCGCGGTTGCGCCAGGCGTGATGCGTGCCGTTCTGGATTACGATATCGCCCGCCTTCAGATGGCGGACCTCGCCGTCGTCCAGTTCCAGCCACAGTTCGCCGTCGAGGATGATGTCATAATCGACGGTGTGGGTCCGATGAAAGCCGGAGCCATCGGCATCGAAGCTTTCGGCCAGGCCTGGGAGATAGCGCGCCTGTTCGGCGCCCGCAGCGGCGCCGTCGAAATCCGCAGCCATCATCACGCTGTCCGGCGGAAAGCGGACGATGATGAGGGTCGATCCATGCGGCGAGGGCAGTATGGTGCTGACCTCCGCCACCGGATCGACACCGTCATGGGGCAATGTCGGTACCGCCGGAGCGGCCCACGCCAGGGTGGTCTGGAAACCGGGCACGCTGGCGAAGTCGTGCGTGTTGGCGACAGGGCCGTCCGACACGACGACCGACCGGCCGTCGCGCTCTGCGGTAACGATACGTCTTACCATGATTCTTCTCCTTGAACCGTGCGGATCAATGCATCACGACGACATTGATGAAACCACCGGCGCGTTTTTCCGCCGTGGCCAGCGCATCGTTGACCTGGTCGAGGTTGAAACGTCGGTGTTCGAACACCGAAAGGTCGAGGGTTCCGGCCGCTGCCATCGCCGCCATGTCCTGCCCCTCGCCGACGCTGAACCACAGCGAGCCGAGCAGGCTGATCTGTGCGCACATTAGCTGATGCATATTGACCTCGATCGGCGCACTCATGCCGCCGACATCGACGAGCCGTCCGCCGCGGCGCAGCGCATCGATGGCATCGAGCATGGCCTGCGCCGGCGCACCCGGGCCGAGCGTATCGAGCGCGGCATCGACACCGATCCCGTCGGTCTCGCGCCGCGCCCATTCGCCCACCGGCTCGTCGCCCGCCGCGAGCACGCTGATCCGCGCCGGATCGATTGCTTTCACCCGTGCCAGAAGGTCGCGGTTGCGCGCCACGCCCAACACCTTCGTTGCACCCATCGCCAAGGCGAGCAGCACCGCGCCAAGGCCCAGCGTCCCGCTGGCGCCGTTGATCAGCACGGTCCTGCCGGGACCGACGCCCCCTTTGCGCAGGCCCGAATAAGCGGTGCCGAGATAGCCGAAGCGCGCTGCCTGTTCGAAACTGACCGAATCGGGGAGCTTGACCAGGCCGCTGGCGGGCGCGGTCACCGCCTGAGCGAAACCGCCATAGGGGTAGAGGCGATAAATGTCCTTCGACGCCGGGCCAAAGCCGAAATAGCCCTGAAAGGTGAAGGCGGTGCAATTGATCGGATCGTTCGTCCGGCAGGCGTGGCACGAACCGCACGAGCGCCCCGGATTGATATAGACGCGGTCGCCCGGAACGACGCCGGTAACGCGCGCTCCCACTTCGGTCACGACGCCGGCGGCATCAAGGCCATAGATAGCAGGCAAGTCGGGTACGGTCAGATAGGCGCGGTCGCCGTAATTGCTCATCACGTTGCGCAGGTTCGGCACCACACCCGCCGCCTTGACCGCGACGACGACATCGTCGGGCGCCGGTTGCGGCCGTTCGATCTCGTCAATCTGGAAGTTTCCCCCCGGCGCGTGAATCCGCGCGGCCAACATATTCGCCATCAAATCTCTCCTCTTGTCATTGTCACAGGCCCAGTTCGCGGCGGTCGCGGGTGAGCGTATCGATCAGGGCGTAAGCAATTTTGCGGGCGCAGGGCATAAGGTCGGGGATGAAGGTCGCCCCCATCCCGCCAAGGCCTTCCGCGATCGGTTCGGGCGAACCCGCCGCGGGCCAAGGCCAGCCGATCCGCGCGGTCGGCACGCCGAACCGGCGGAGCGCGGCACCGTCGGTCTGTCCGCCCAGCAGGTCGGGGACCGGATGCGGGCGTTGTTCGATCGCTTCCCAGCCGCGCCGGGCCGATTGAATGATCCAGTTTTGCGGGTCCGTGGTGCCGCCGGGCGCCGATCCATACATGTCCCATTCCAGCGCGATATCGGGATGGCGCGCGCTAAAATCCGCCACAAATTCTGCGAACTGCGCCTTGACCTCGGCCGGGCTGGTGCGCGGGTTGATCCGCACATCGAAGAAGATTTCAGTGACCGCCGACGGGAAGGACGGCCGCTCGGGCGAACCCGACTGGATGCCGGCGATCCAGCCATGCGGTTCGACGACGCCGGACGTGTTGCGATCGGCATAAGCGATCAGCCAAGCTTCGAGTTCCGGGATTACCGTCGCTGCGGGCAGGATCGAGCTGCGAAAGCCCGGCGTATTGCGCGGGACCCCGGCATAGCCATAAGTGCCGAGCACCCGCAGCTTGAACCAGCCCATGCCTGGTTCTTCATGATAGACGAAGTTCCACGGCTTCATGATGATCGCGAAATCGGCGGCGGCCCCGCGGTTGAGCAAGTGATTGACGCCGTTGGACATGCCGGCGTTGTCGCGCGCGGCGATGTTTACCGGCATGCCGCCGTCGGCAAGCCCGAACATCAGGTCGCCGATCAACGGGACATCGGCCTCGATCAAGGCCGCGGCGACCTCCGCCAGTGTCGCGATCATGGCCTTGGGATTGGACGATCCGAGGCCATAGACCCAGTCGCCCGTCATCGTCGCGCGTGGTTGAAGGTCGACGAAACCGGGTGGGCCGACCCAAGGCTGATCGTCGTCATTGCCTTCCAGATGCGTGTCGATCGGCGCATAAAGCATCACTGCCGCGCCGCCGCCCGACCCGCGCCTTTCACCTAGCACATTGCCGGTCCGGTCGTTCATCGGCAGATAGCGTGCGTCCATGCCGATCGATCGCAGGTGATCGGCCATATATTCGCTGGCCGCGCGCGTGGCGCCGGTCGGGCTGTGGATATCGGTGAGGCCGAACAACAATGTCTTGAGGCGTTCGGGGTCGAGCCGCGCGATGGTCGCGTCGAGCCAGCGCTGGCGCTCCTCGCCGAGTGGAATGTCGATCGTATCCTCCATGAACCGGCCCTCTTGTGTCAGTTGCTGGCGACGAATTGTTCGGCGAAGATGTTCGCGTGGCGCACGCCCAGCGCTTCGAGCCGCCGAAATGCGGCATCGACCATCGGCGGCGGCCCGCAAAGATAGGCGACGGTGTCGGGATCGGTCGCATCATCATCGCGCAGCGCATCGACCGGGTTACCGACCAGCCACGGCGCGCCGCCTTGGTCGACCGAAATGCGCGTTTCCAGCGTCGGCAGCCATTGGCGACGCAGCGCGATGTCATCGAGCGCGAACAGGCTGTCGGCGTTGGCGCAGCCGAAGCTGAGCAGCATCTTAGGCTTGCGGCCGGGCTGAGCACGGAGCGAATCGATGATCGACAATATCGGCGCCAGCCCGGTGCCGCCCGCGATCAGGATGTGCGGCGCGCGTATCTTTTCGCGCAGGAAAAAGGCGCCGAACGGTCCCTCGATCGTGACGACATCGTCCCGCTTTGCCTGGTCCGTCAACCAGGTGGACATTGCGCCACCGGGCAGCAACCGGATCAGAAATTCAAGCGACGGCAGCGCGTCCGGCGTACTGGCCGGGGAATAGCTGCGGACGACACCATCGGTGCTGGGGATTCCGATCTGGACGAATTGGCCGGGCTGGAACGGCAACCACTCCCCTTCCGCCAGTTCGACTTTCAGGCGAACGACATTGGTGGCCAGCCGCTCCACCTCGTCAACCAGCGCCAGCGCCTTGCGGGGCTGCTCGGCCCCAGCGATGCTGGTATAGGCAAGGTCGAACGTGCACGCGCCCTCCGGCTCGGTCTGGCAGAGCAGACGCTGTCCGGCATCATACTCGCTACGCAGTAGAGTGCTGCTGCCGCCGGCGCGCTGAACGGCGGAGCCAGATACCAGCGTAGCGATACAGCTTGAGCAGCTGCCCGACCGGCATTGGTGCAGGATCGGCATGTCGGCCGCCAATCCTGCATCCAATATATTGGCCCCGGCCGGCACCCGCAGCGAGCGATTCACACCATCGGTGAAACGCAATTCCACCGTATGACCCGCCGCATCCGATAGCGCATCGACCGTGGACGGGGAAATGACGTCCAACATCGTGGTCACTCCTCGATCTTGACGACCTTATAGGCCGGGGGAGTTCCCTCTGCGGCGCGACGCATGCGGATGCTCGAGCTGGGATCAGCCCCGTCCACGCCGCGACCAGGCTTGGCGATGCCGCGGTTCCAGCGCGACGCGAGTTTGCGCCAGGTGATCGGCGAGACGTCGGTGGAAACCAGCTGCTCGTCGTCCCAACCCGTGCCGTCGGCATAGAAGTCATGCATCGCTTCGCGCGCATCGACATCGCAATCGTTGAAGCCATGCAGCGCCAGCGGCTTGTACAAATGCTTGAAGCGATAGTCGTAGGCTTCGCGCTCTGCTTCGGTGGGGCAGACCTTGACCAGGACCTCCCAATATTCGTGGGTGTCGTTGGTGATCGGCACATACCATTCATATTGAACGACATGTTCTTCGGGCCAATTTTCCACCATCAGCACGCCCGGCAGCACGACGGACGTTCGATAGGTTCGGCTCTTCATGCCTTCGACCTTCAGCCCGAGGCGTTCATTCTCCAGCACCGGCGCCCATTTGTCGGTGAACAGCCATTGCATCATGCCCTTGGGGCCGCCCTCGTCCTCGACGACCTCGATGCAATCGGGGCTGGTGGGCAGAATGCCGAGGGGCAGCACCCAATCCATGGCATGGACGATGGTATTGTCCTTGTGGACAAGGATATGGGCGTTGTCGAAACCGTTTTCGCAGGCGATCCGCCAGTCCGAGTAGCCGGTGCGGTGCATACCCCGCGCAACGGCATTTTCGTCGAGCAGGCTGGGCGCGACGGGCCACAGCGGATGAGGGAAGCGCTCGCTGCTCTCCGGAAAACGGAACGGCAGATCTTCGGAAAGCGGCGGCAAATCTTCCAGCGGGAAATCATCCTCGCGGACGAAAACGAAGATCATCCCCGCCACTTCTTCGACGGGATAGGTGGTGAGCCCGGTCGTGCCGATCAGCGGATCGTCGGGATTGGCGACGATCGTCGCCAATTTTCCGTCGGCAAGACCAAAAGTGAAGCCGTGATACCAGCAACTGATCGTATCCTTGGTGAAGCACGTCGGCTTCGCCGACAACCGCACGCCGCGGTGAACGCATTTGTCCTTCAATGCATAGATTTTGCCATCGACGCGGCGCAAGACGATCGGGATCCCGCAGATCTGGATGCCTTCCACGTCACCTTCGCCCAGTTCCTCGCTGAACAGGGCGGGATACCAATGATTGACGAAGCCCCAGGCGGCATCCTTGTAAGGCTGATACTGGCTCTGCAGGGCTGTATCGTTGACGCGCGCTGCACCGCTGCCGGTCCGCCGCCTCACAACCGGATTGTCACTCTCACTCATCTCGCGGGCTCCTTCTCCTGGCAGGTCGTGGCCGTTGCTCGGCATGCGACTCTGCTCGTTCGAAGGGAGTTTCTACAAAACGACGTCGTTAGTCAATAGACATTCCATCGAATATCCATTGGCTATATACGAAGACGACAATGGATGTTGTATCGATTCGAAAGGCGCGATAATGCAGGGCGAACCCCGCGCTCCGGCCCCGAGGAGCAAGAAAGCAGTCAGGATCGAAAATGACCGTGGAGCCAAAATATTATCGGAGCTGGCATCTGGCGAAGACCGATTTCGAATATAAGACGACCGAGTTCGAATGGTCCCTGATCCGGGTCCACGAGGCCTTCACCCGATTCGTGACAGCCGTTGGAACGGTCACGCTAGGCGCCGACATCAAATTTTCGGAACATATGATCCTGCATGTGATCCGGATGCAGGATCGGCCCAAAAACGCGGCCACCATCGCGCGCCTGATGAACCGCGACGATATCCCGAACATCCAGTACAGCCTGCGCAAGCTGGAATCCGAGGGCCTGATCCAAAAGACACGCGACGGTAAGGGAAACCAGTTCACCTATTCGGTCACCGAAGTCGGCGAAAAGGTCACCGACGAATATCATGACATCAAGGCGCATATCCTGATCGAGCGTCTGACCGAGCTGCAAAAAGCGCCCGAAAAACTTGAAACGATGGGCCGATTCCTGTCGGTCCTGACCGGCATCTATGAAGAGGCTGCGCGCGACAGCGCGACGATCACTCCCAACGAACAATAGAGCGTCAGGCCCAAAGCGCTGCAGGAATTCAAGGATTTTCACGTGGCCGGACGGCCTGCCCCGCCCGGCAGGTCGCGCCTCGCCGAATCTCCAAGCCTTGCAATTGACTATTGATTGAATTTCAATTGACATGCGATCAATGATTTGTAGGATGCGGCGGGTCATGCGTCGCGCGCCATCCAGCCGACGCGCCAACCGAGGGAAGTGATCCGACAATGGCGACTGCCGTGCTGTGCGCTTCCCACACGCCTGTCTCTTATACACATCTGACGCTGCCGACGAAGCTAGAAGTGTA
>CAUUIU010000010.1:0-20744 GCA_963545025.1 uncultured Sphingopyxis sp.
AGATCGCTCAGTGTCTCGTGGGCTCGGAGATGTGTATAAGAGACAGGAAGCCGATGCGCGACACCGGGCGCGCCGGCCATCTGATCGCAACGCACAGCGGCAAGCCCGACGCCAAGCGCCTGCTCCTCATCGCGCATCTCGACACGGTGTTCGAACCCGACTCGCCGTTCCAGAAGTTCGTGCGCAAGGGCGACATGGGCGAAGGCCCCGGCGCGGGCGACGACAAGGGCGGCATGGTCGTCATCGTCGCGGCGCTGCGCGCGATGAAAGCGGCCGGAACGCTGACCGGCGCCAATATCGAAATCCACATGACCGGCGACGAAGAGGATTCGGGCAGCCCGATCGAGAAAGCGCGCGCCGACCTGATCGCCGCGGGCAAACGCAGCGACGTCGCGCTCGATTTCGAGGGACTCGTCCGGGACAATGGCGCCGACATGGGGTCGGTCGCGCGGCGCTCGTCGGACAGCTGGACCGTCACTGCGACAGGCAAGAGCGCGCACAGCTCGGGCATTTTCAGCGCCGCGGCGGGCGACGGCGCCATCTATGAACTGACGCGCATCATCCAGCGCTTCCGCACCGAGCTTCCCGAACCCAATTTGACCTTTAACGTCGGGCTGATCGCGGGTGGGCAGCAGGCCGAGCTCGACGCCGGCGGCATCCGCGCCACCGTCAATGGCAAGACCAACATCATCGCCCCCATCGCCGTGGCCCGCGGCGATCTGCGCGCGCTGTCGCCCGAACAGATCGAGCGGGTGAAGGCGAAGATGGCGGCAATCGTCGCCGAGCACGCCCCCGGCACCGACGCAAAGCTGACCTTCGATCCCGGCGGCTATCCATCGATGGCGCCGACCGACGGCAACCGTGCATTGCTCGCGAAACTCAACGGCGTGAACCGCGACCTCGGCCTCGCCGAAATGGCCCCGCTCGATCCCTTGAAGCGCGGCGCCGGCGACATCAGCTTCGTCGCCGCCGATGTCGACGGCCTCGCGGGACTCGGACCGCACAGTAGCGGCGACCATGCGCCCGGCGAGGCGGTCGACATCCCGAGCATCACGCGGCAGGCGACGCGCGCTGCCGTCTTGATGTCGCGGCTTGCGGCCGAAAAGCGGCCATGACGATCGACCGCCGCCACGCGCTGAAAGTGCTCGGCGGCCTCGCCGCGGCCGGGCTGGCGGCACCGCTTCCCGCGCTGGCGGCGACCGCCGACCTGAAAGGCGATGTCGCCATCCTGCGCGACATCGTCGTCCAGTTGCATCCGGGGTTGCTGCGCTACAACGACATGGCCGCGATCGACGCCGGCCTGGCCCGCTTCGAGCGCGATTTTCTGGCCGCTCCCGGGCTCGATGGGCAATATCTCGCGCTGACGCGTTTTCTGGCCCAGCTGCGCTGCGGCCACAGCTATCCCAATTTCCTCAACCAGAAACGTGCTGTCGCCGCGGCACTGTTCGATCGCCCCACCCGCCTCCCCTTTGCCTTTCGCTGGATCGGGGGCGCGATGGTCGTCACCGCCGATCATAGCGGGACCGGTGGCCTGGCGCCGGGGACCGTGATCGAGCGCATCAACGGCGTGGCGCCGCCGCGAATGCTGGCCGCGATGATGCCATTGATCCGCGCCGACGGCGCCAACGATGCCAAGCGCCGCGCCCTGCTGGACGTGTCGGGCAAGGAGAAGTTCGCGACGTTCGACGTCCTTCACGGCCTGCTCTACGGTCGCCCTGATGGCGGTGAGCACCGGCTTGCCATCCGCCGTCCCGACGGCCGCCGCACTCGTGTCGCGGTGCCGTCCTTGACGCTGGACCAGCGTCAGGCGTTTCTGCCGCCCAAGGACGATCGCGGCGACGCGCCGCCGTGGGAATGGGCCCAGCGCTCCGACGGCATCGCGCTGCTGAAGATGGACAGCTGGGCCGTCTATAACAGCAAATGGGACTGGCAGACATGGCTGGGCGAGCGGCTCGATTCGCTGCGCGGAGCCAAGGGGCTGATCGTCGACTTGCGCGACAATGAAGGCGGCAATGATTGCGGCGATGCCATTCTGGCGCGGCTGACCACCCAGCCCCTGCCGCGCGACCGCGCCGACCGGCTCGTGCGCTATCGGCGCACCCCCGACGCGCTCAATCCCTATCTCGACACCTGGGACGACAGCTTTCGCGACTGGGGAGACCGCGCGCAGCCCTTCGACGATCGTTTCCTCCGCCTCGCCGACAAGGACGACGGCAGTATCATCATACCGGTGGAACCACGGCTCGACGTCCGCATGATGGTACTCACGGGGCCGCAGAACAGTTCGGCAACTTTCCAGTTCGCGAGCGCCTGCAAGGCAAGCGGGCTGGGGCGGCTGGTTGGCGCGGCGACCGGAGGCAACCGGCGCGGGATCAATGGCGGTGCCTTTTTCTTTGCCCGACTGCCGGCATCGGGGCTCGAATTCGACGTCCCGTTGATCGGCCTGTTTCCACAGGGGCGTCAGCCTGATGCCGGGATCGAGCCCGATATCGCGGTCGCTCCGACCGCCGCCGATATTGCCGCCGGACGCGACCCGGTGCTTGCCGCCGCCGTCGCCCAATTCGCCTGACCGCGCGCAGCATTCCCCGCGCGGCGCTTGATTCATTCGCCACAGTGATTAGGTAGCAATCCGAGACGGATTCACCGCCGATGGGAGACAGGACATGAGCACCGAAACGCATCTCAAGCAGAATTACATCGGCGGCCAGTGGGTCGACAGCAAGGGCGGCAAGCCCCACGACGTGATCAACCCGGCAACCGAAGAAGCGGCCTCGACGATCGTCCTCGGCACCGCCGCCGACGTCGACGACGCCGTCGCAGCGGCGCGCGAAGCTTTGAAGAGCTGGTCGCAGACAACGCGCGAAGAACGCCTCGCCCTGCTGAACCGCATCGTCGAGGAATATAAGAAGCGCGCCCCCGACCTCGCCAAATCGATGGCGAGCGAAATGGGCGCCCCGGTCAGCTTCGCCGGCACCGCACAGGTCGGCGCGGGCATCGGCGGCTTCCTCGGCACGATCGCGGCGCTGCAGGATTTCAGCTTCACCGAAAAATATGCCGCGGGCGTCATCGCCTACGAGCCGATCGGCGTCGTCGGCATGATCACGCCGTGGAACTGGCCACTCAACCAGATCGCGCTGAAGGTCGCCCCCGCGCTCGCCGGCGGCAACACGATGGTGCTGAAACCGTCCGAAGAATGCCCCGGCAACGCGACGATCTTTGCCGAGATCCTCGATGCGGCGGGCGTTCCGCCGGGCGTGTTCAACCTCGTCCAGGGTGACGGTCCGACCGTCGGCAATGCGATCTCGTCGCACCCCGGCATCGAAATGGTGAGCTTCACCGGCTCGACCCGCGCCGGCATCCTCGTTGCCAAGGCGGCCGCCGATACGGTCAAGCGCGTCCATCAGGAACTGGGCGGCAAGTCGCCGAACATCGTCCTGCCCGACGCCGATTTCGCCGCGGTGCTGCCCCCGACGGTGCAGGGCGTGCTCGTCAACACCGGCCAGAGCTGCATCGCCCCGACGCGCATCCTCGTCCAGAAGGACCGCGAGGCCGAGGCCGCCGGCTTCATCAAGGCAATGTTCGACGGCACGTCGGTCGGCGATCCGCAGGCCGAGGGCGGCCATATCGGCCCCGTCGTCAACAAGGCGCAATTCGACAAGATCCAGGGCCTGATCCAGTCGGCGATCGACGAAGGCGCGACGCTCGAAACCGGCGGCACCGGCCTGCCGAGCAACGTCAATCGCGGCTATTATATCAAGCCGACGGTCTTCTCGGGCGTCACGCGCGACATGCGCATCGCCAACGAGGAAATCTTCGGCCCCGTCGCGACGATCATGGCCTATGGCGATCTCGACGAAGCGGTCGATATCGCCAATGACACCGAATATGGCCTGTCGGCCGTCGTTTCGGGCGACCCGGCGAAAGCTGCCGAAATCGCGCCGAAGCTGCGCGCCGGCATGGTCGCGGTCAACGCGTGGGGCCCCGGCCCCGGCGCGGCGTTCGGCGGCTACAAGGCATCGGGCAACGGCCGCGAAGGCGGCCTGTTCGGGCTGAAGGATTTCATGGAAGTAAAGTCGATCAGCGGCATTCCGGCCTAACCTCAGAATCCTCCCTGCGGCGAAGCCGTGGTGGAGGGGCTTGGCGCCAAGGCCTCTCCGTCAGCGCTTCGCGCTGCCACCTCCCCATCGCTTCGCGACAGGGAGGATCAAAGGCCCCTCCCGCTTGCGGGAGGGGTTTTGCTTTGGACCGATAGCGATTATGCGAACGCGCATGACCACCCGCTCGCCGCTCGCCCCCGATGTGTTTCCAGCGCTCCCCGAAATCGCCGGGGTGACGCGCCGCGTCGCGCGCGCGCACTACAAGAATTGGGATCGCTGCGACCTGACCTATGTCGAGCTCGCGCCCGGCACGACGGTCGCGGGCGTCTTCACACGCAACATCTGCTGCTCGTCCGAGGTCGAGCTCGGCCGCGAACAGGTGAAAGGCGGCAAGGGCCGCGCGCTGATCGTCAACGCGGGCAACAGCAACGCCTTCACCGGCTATCGCGGACGCGAGGCGGTCGAGCAGATCATGGCGCAGGTCGCAGGCCATCTCGGTTGCGAAGCGAACGAAGTCTTCGTCAGCTCGACCGGCGTCATCGGCGTGCCGCTGCCCAAAGACAAGGCACGCGCCGGCGTCGAGGCCGCGCTCACCGCCGAGCCCTGCACGTGGGAAGCCGCCGCCGACACGATCGGCACCACCGACACTTTCGCCAAGGGTTCGGGCGCCAGCGCGATCGTCGGCGGCCAGACCGTCCATGTCGCGGGCATCGTCAAAGGATCGGGCATGATCGCCCCCGATATGGCGACGATGCTAGGCTATATCTTCACCGACGCCGCGGTCGCGCCCGCTTTGTTGCAGGACATGCTGAGCGAAGCGACCAGTGGAACATTCAACAGCATCACCGTCGACAGCGACACCTCAACCAGCGACACGGTGCTGCTCTTCGCGACGGGCCAGGCCGGCAATGCGACGCTAACCACCCGCGACGATCCCGGCGCCGACGCGCTCTACGCCGCAATCCGTCAGGTCGCGCTCGACCTCGCGCAACAGGTCGTGCGCGACGGCGAAGGCGCGTCGAAATTCATCGAGATACAGGTGACGGGCGCGGTGACCAACGACAGCGCGAAACGCGTCGCGCTGGCGATCGCCAACTCGCCACTGGTCAAGACCGCAATCGCGGGCGAGGACGCGAACTGGGGCCGGGTCGTGATGGCAGTAGGGAAAGCGGGCGAACCCGCCGACCGCGACCGGCTCGCGATCCGCTTCGGCGATCACTGGGTCGCGAAGGACGGGCTACCCGTCGATGGCTATGACGAAGCGCCGGTCGCGGCGCATCTGAAGGGTCTGGAAATCCGCGTCGGCGCGGACCTCGGTCTCGGCGAAGGCCGCGCGACCGTTTGGACGTGCGACCTCACCCATGGCTATATCAGCATCAACGCCGATTATCGGAGCTGAACGCAAAACATCGTCACCCCGGACTTGATCCGGGGTCCACAACCCACGTTTGTGACGTCCGCATGGATCCCGGATCAAGTCCGGGATGACGAAAGCGGTCGCTTACAGCGCGCCTTCGAGCCAGCCCTTGAGCGCGCTCTTCGGCGCAGCGCCGACCTTGGTGTCGGCGATCTCGCCATTTTTGAACAGAATCATCGTCGGGATGCCGCGCACGCCATATTTGGCGGGAGCGTTCGGATGATCGTCGATGTTCAGCTTCGCGATCACGACCTTTTCGCCGAGTTCGTCGGCGATTTCTTCGAGCGACGGACCGATCTGCTTACACGGACCGCACCATTCGGCCCAGAAATCGACCAGAACGGGGGTGTCGCTGTCGAGGACGTCGGCCTGGAAGCTGTCGTCGCTGATGGCTTTGGTACCCATAATCTCTTACTCCTGAATTCTTCTTGGCCTCCAAGCTAAGGTGTCGGTGCCTCCGGCTCAAGACCTCACCCGCCCAAATTCGCCTTGGTTCCCGCCAAGCCCGGCTTGTGCCCATCGAGCAGCGCATCGTCGAGGGCGATCAACCGCGGCCCCGCCGTATAAAGCAGCGCCGCCGCAATCCGCCGCCCCGGGAAGATCACCGCCAGCGCGTCGCGATACGCCGCCATCTGGCGCAGATAGGCGGGCTGAACCCCGGCGGCGCTGCAGGGAACATGCCGCCCCGTCTTGTAATCGATCACCGTCACGACGTCGTCGGTGACCAGCAGCCGGTCGACGATCCCCGCGACGACCATCCCGTGGACCACCGCCGACAGCGGAACTTCCGCCAGCGACCCCGGCCCGAACAGCGCGGCATGCGCAGGATCTTCCTGAACGCCAAGCACCTCGTCGACCATCGCCGCCCGCTCGGCCTCGTCCAGTTCGGCCGCCTGCGCCGCCAGCCATCGCATCGCGGCCTCGCGCCGCTTCTCCGCCGCGACCGGCGGCAGCCGCTCGAACAGCGCATGGAGCAACAGTCCGCGAGTCACGGCAGCGGCACGCTCGCTGCCCTGCGGCGGCGTCGCGACATCGTCCGCGCCGAGCGACGACGGCGCGAGCGGGCGCGGCGGGCGCGCTTCCTCGGGTGCCGCTCGCCGCGCCCAGGCCGGAATCTCGACCGGCAGGCCCACCGGCTTGGCCTTTCCCTTCGCCTCGCGCACCCATTTCTTCGGCTGCACGGCATGCACACGCCTTTGGCCCCATCGCGGCCCGGCGTCCTGCCATTCGGCGCCCATGGCGGCCATCACCGCCTCGACCGCGCTGTGCCAATTATGCTCGGGCAGTTCGTCCGATTTTCTGGTGCCGGCAACCACGAGCAATTCCTCGGCGCGCGTCATCGCCACATAAAGCAGCCGCCAATGCTCCTGAAGCTCGGCGCGCTGCTTGTCGTCATGGGCTACCGCAACCGGCCCGTGCCGTTCCTCCTTGCCCAGCGCGAAGGCCGGCAATTTGTCCCAGCCCGTGAGCGACAGGTCAAAGCTCGTCCGCTTCGACTGCGGGTCGTCGGTCGCGTCGGCGAGGATGACGATTGGCGCCTGCAATCCCTTCGACCCGTGGACGGTCATCACGCGCACCACATCGCTCCGCCCCTCGGTCTGGCGCTTGATGTCGGCGGTGCTCGCGTCGATCCGCGTCAGGAAGCCGAGGAGCGACGGCACCTCCAGCCGCTCGAACGCCAGCGCCTGCGACAGCAATTCGTCGATCGGATCGCGCGCCTCGCGCCCCAGCCGGCGATAGAGTTTGCGCCGCCCGTCGATCGGCCCCGACAAGACGCGTTCGAGGAAGCGGAAGGGCGTCGTGAAATCGGCCATGCCGAGCAGGCTGCGCAGCCCCGCCAGCGTCTCCTCCGGCGCCTCGGTGCCCGGCGCGCGCAGTGCCTCCCAAAGTGATTTCGGCCGCGCATGGGCAAAACCGAACAAGCGCTCCTGATCCCAGCCGAACAAGGGCGAGACGAGCAGCGATGCAAGGTTGAGATCGTCGAGCGGCTGCACCGCAAAGCGCATCGCCGCGAGCAGATCCTGCACCGCGAGCGGCTGGGTCAGCGCAAAGCGGTCGACCCCCGCCACGGGCACATGCAGCGACTGCAACCGCGCAACGATCCGCGCCGCAAGGTCGCGGCGCCGTCGGACGAGGATCAGGATATCGCCCGGCGCGACGCTGCGGCCGTCCTTGCCGTGCGCGATCCAGTCCTGCACCTCGTCGGCGATCGCACGCGACAGGCGCAGGCTGGCCGGGTCGTTTGCGGCAGCGAGCGGGTCGCGCGCGGGCGCATCCTCTTCGCCGCCCTCTTCCTCCCCGGCATCACCGTCCAGCGCCTTCCCGACCGGCAATGGCTGCCACAGCTCGACCCGCCCCGGCCGGTCGCGATGGAAGTCGGCGGGAAAGTGCGGCGGCTCGTCGCTGTCGAGTCCCATATGCTGCGCCGCCTCGCCCGCGAGCCATGCGTCGACAACGTCCAGAACCGCAGGGCTTGATCGATAGTTGGTGACCAGATCGACATCCTCGAACGGCCGCCCACCTTCCTCGGCGCGCTGACCAAAGCGCAGCCGCGCGGCTTCGAACGCCGCGGGTTCGGTGCCCTGAAACCCGAAGATCGCCTGCTTGCGGTCGCCGACGGTGAACATCGTGCGGATGCGATCGTCTTTCGCGCCCTGGCCGGCGAAAAACTCCTCGGCGAGCGACAGGATGATCGCCCATTGGCGCGCATTGGTGTCCTGCGCCTCGTCGACTAGGATATGGTCGGTGCGCTGGTCGAGCTTGAAGCGGACCCACTCGCCGAAGTCGCCCTGATGCAACAATCCGCCGGCGAGGCTGATCAAATCGTCGAAATCGGCGAGGCCCGCATCGCGTTTGGCGAGCGCATAAGCCTCGGCAAAGCGGCTCCCCAAATCCCATGCGGCTGCCAGGTCGTCGGCCACCTGCATCGCCGTGGCCGTCGCCAGCAAATCGCCGATAGAAGCCACGATCCGTTCGGCCGCACCCAGGCAACCGCGCATCGCGCCTTTTTCCTTGGTGTAGTCGGCGCGCATGTCGCCCGTGCCCGTCACGAAGCAGCCGCGCACCGCACCCAACATCGCGGCACGGCCCGGGCCATCGGCGCGGTGCCAGTCGTCCATGATGTCGGCGCGCGCATCACCCGTCTTGGTCCCCCAATCGCGCCCGCTATTAGCCACCATCGCGATATCGGCATCGGCAACCGCGCCGCCCGCAAGCATCGCGACCTGCCAGTCCAGCGGCGTCCCTTGCGGCAGCCCCAGCGCATCGCGCACATCGGCCAGCTTCGGCGCCAGCCGCGGCGCGTTCACCGCGCCGAAACTGCCCGCGCAGCGCCCGAGGAACGCGATCGCCGCGTCCTGCCCCATGCGCCGCGCCAGCATCGCCGCGACGCCGCGCATCGCATCGCCGTCGGCGTCCTTCTGCGCCATCAGCCGCCCCAGAACCTCGCGCTGCAACGCGCTCGCCTCGCTGTCCTCGAGCGCGCGGAAGCCCGGCAATATCTTGGCCTCGAGCGGAAAACTCGCGAGCAGAGTCTGACAGAAGCTATGGATCGTCTGCACCCGGATCGCGCCACCTGGGCTGTCGATCACCGTCGCGAACAGCGACCGGGCACGGTCGAGAATCCCCGGCTGGTGCACGTCGGCGCCCAGCGCCTGCAAATCGGCGCGCAGGTCGAAATCATTGGCGCGCACCCACAAGGCCAGCCGTTCGTGAATGCGGTGCGCCATTTCGGCGGCCCCCGCCTTGGTGAAGGTGATGCACAGGATCGCCTCGGGCGACACCCCGCCGAGCATCAGGCGCAGTACGCGCGCCGACAGCACCTGCGTCTTGCCCGTCCCCGCCGACGCGCCGAGCCAGACATGGTCGTCGGGGTGCGCCGCGGCGGCCTGACCCTCGTCGAGCGTTTTCAACAGCTTGGCGGGATCGATCATGCCGCGTCGCCCTCCCCGCGCCCGAACCATTCGTCGCGGCGCATCAGCTGGTCGAAATCGCTGTAGCGCGAACCCGGATCGCCGGGCACGAAGGCTTCGACACCGAGCAGGAAACGCGCGCTGAGCCCGGCGAGCGCCTCGGCCGCGCGCGCGACGGCGTCCTCTGCCGTTTTCAGCTCGCGGCGGCTGCCATGTGTGGGTGAAATCTTGCCCTCAGCCCCCTTGGCGCGGTCGCGCTTCAGGCTCCAATATTCGAGGGCAGCGACGGGCGCCGCATCGACCTCGTCGACCTGCCCCGCCTCGGCAAGCAGCCCGAGCAGCCCGAGTTGGTTGTCGAGTCCCTCGGCCGCGGCATTGCCCGACGGCGCCGCGCCGCTCTTGTAATCGACGATCGCCAGCCGCCCGTCGGCAAGCTGGTCGATCCGATCGGCCTTGCCGTGCAGGCGGATGCCCCCCGTCACCATCGCGCCGCGCACTTCGGTCGCGACCGGCCAGCGCTCGTCGCGCGCCGCCCACACCGTCTCCGCCGCCCAGCGCAGCGACGGCACGATCCGCGGCAGCCAGAAGGCGCGCGCGAGTGCATCGAGCGCCGCATCGGCTTCGAGCTCCGCCAATTCTTTCTCGAGCGCCTCCTCGGTCATCCCCGCGCGCTGCCAATCTTCAAGCAGGCGATGGATGCGCGTGCCGAACCATTTGGCGTCGGGACCACTGCTCAGCGGATCCAGCTCGGACAGGCGCAGGATCTTCGCGGCGTAAAAGGCGAAGGGATCGCGCGCGAGCTGGTCGACCCCGGTGACGCTGATCGTGTCGGGCCGCGCTTCCGCCGGCGGCACCGGGCGCGGCTTTGCAGCCGGTTCGCTCGCCCCCGGCGGCACATCGAGCATCGCGGCGAGCGCCGCGACCGGCTGCCCGTCCACTTGCGCCTCGGGTAATTCGCCCGCAAGCGCGCTCAGCCGCAGCCAGAAGCGCGAGGCGACGGCAGGGTCGCCGCCGCTCCGCTGCGCGCGCGTCACCACCACCTCGCGCCCCGCGAGCGCACCCGCGAAATCATGCGCCGCCGCGCCCTGCTGCCGCTCGGGCGCCGGAAGGCCAAGCAGGCGGCGAATGCCTGGCGCCAGCCAGGCGTCGGGGCTCGTCGCCTGCGGCCAGCGCCCCTCGTCGAGCCCGCCGAGGATCATCAGGTCGGCGCGCTGCAGCCGCGCCTCGAGCAGGCCCCAGATGAACAGACGCGGGTGGCCGCCATAGGGCGGGCGCACATTCTCGCTGCCGAGCAGGTCGGTCAGCATCGCGGGGAAATCCTCGGCCGCGACCAGCGCCGGGCCGTCGCCGCGCGCGAGCGACCAGCGGTCGAACAGGTCGGCAAGCTGCCGCCCCGCCGGCCCCGCCCACACCGCCTCGCCGGTCAGCCAGCCAAGCGCGGCCTGCAACGCCGCCAGCAAGGTCGCGGGCGGCACCGGCGCGCCGCTGCCAAAAGGCGCGAGCAGCACGCCGAGCCCGGCGGCAAGCGCCGTCCACCATTCGGCGAGTTCCGCCGCGCCGCCATGCCCGCGCGCGCGGTCGTCGCCAGCGAGCGCCGCGACGCGCGCCGAAACCCCGTCCCATCCCGGCGTCAGCCCGGGTTCGCGTAGCAACAGGTCGAGCCGCCGCACCTGATCGAGCCAAGCGAGACGCGCCTCGCCCTTGCGCACCAGCGGGTGGCCAAGCACCGCCAGCAGCCGCACCGGATCGAAGCGCGCCGCAAGGTTCGCGAGCGCGAGCAGCAACATCCCCGGCGGCAACTGGCTCAGCGGCCGCCCGGCGCTGTCGTCGACTTCGACGCCCCAGCGCAGCAGCGCGCTCGCGACGCGCTCGGCGAGCCCGCGGTCGGGTGTCACCAGCGCGGCGGTGCGCGCGGGCGTTTCGAGCGCGTGGCGCATCATCAGCGCGATCCCCTGCGCCTCTTGCCCGTCGTCGGCGAAGACCGCACCGCTCAGCCCGGCAATCCCCGCGCTCACATCGCCCGCCTGCTGCCAGCGCGCGGTGTAGGCCGCCGGCGCGAACAGCAGCGACAGAAAGGGCTCGCGCGCCGCGGGTCCGTCGAAGGGCGACACGGCACCCCATTCGGCAACCTCGGCGCGCGACACGTCCATACGGTCGATCAGCAACTTCAGATGATATTGCGGATGCGTTTCGAGCGGGCGTTCACCGGGCTTTTCAGGGTCGGGCCGCGTCGGCCCCAACGCCTCCCACTCGCCCTCCGCCATGCCCAGATCGAGTCCGGGCAGGACGACCATTCCGCGCTCCATATCGGCGACGGTGCGCAGTAGCCGTGCGATCGCAGGCGCCGCCGTCGTAACACCGGCCGCGACGACGAAACGCGCCGGCTGCGCCGCGCGCCAGCCATCGCTGACCCGTGCCAGCAGGCGATTGCGCCGGTCGGCGCGATCGATCATCCCGGTTCGCGCCAGTTCGGCGGGCCAATGCTCGACGAGCAGGCGCAGCCGCTGCCACGACGCCTGCCAATGCCCCGCAAGCTCGCCGAGCGCCGCGCCGACATCGCCGAGCCGCGCTGGTGCGACCTCCTCATAATGAAGCTGGTCGATCACGCGTCCCAGCCCTTCGGCAAGCTGGAAGGCCGCGGCACCGGTGATCCTGTCCTCGCCCGGCGGGTTGTGCCGCTCGATCAGCGCCGCGAGCAGCAACCGCCGCCGCAGCGGATCGATCGCCGGCGGGATCGGGGCGGCCGCGTCGATCGCATCAAGCGCGAGCGCGACCGATTCATCGAGGTCGGCGTCGCCGATCACCGCGAGCCGCGGCATCAGCAGTCCGGCTCCGCTGGCGCGTACGAACGCCGCCTGCACCGCGCTACGTGCGCGATTGCTCGGGAGCAGGATCAATCCGTCGGCAAGACCCAGCGTGCCATCGGCAAAACGAGCGATCAGTCCGGCGGCGAGCGCATCGGCAAACGCCCGGTGAACGGGGATCGAAAAGACCGTCGGACGGCGGTCAGCCATCCGTCAGCGCGGCTTCGGTCGGCGCGATAGCCGCCGGCGTACCGACGTCGAACCACTGCCCCATGTGCGACAGGCCATAGAGCCGGCCGGCGGCGATGGCGCGATCCCACAGGATATTGGTCGAAAAGGGCCCTTCAGGCGCGTCGTCAAGCAGGCGCGGCGAAATGAGCTGGATACCGGTATAGACGAAGGGCGCGATCCGCCCCGGCCTGCGGCGGGACAGCTTGCCCGCCGGGTCCATATGGAAATCCCCGCGCCCGCCATGCCCCGTCGCGCTCGCCTGCCGGATGAGCAACAGCAGCGCATCCATCTTGTCGCCATCCCAGTGGCGCACGAGATGCTGGATGCTGTCTTCGGGTCCGTCGGTCCAGATATTATCGCTGTTGACGATCAGGATAGGATCGCCGCGAAGCTGTGGCAGCGCCCTGACCATTCCCCCACCGGTTTCAAGCACCTGATCGCGCTCGTCCGAAATCGAAATCGTGAAGCTGCGCTTCTGCGCCGCCAGATGCGCTTCGAGCGCGTCGGCGAGATAATGGACATTCACGACCACATGCCCGACCCCCGCCGCTTCGATCCGGTCGAGGCTATGGTCGATCAGCGCCTTGCCCGCGACGCGCACCAGCGGTTTCGGCCGCGTCGCGGTCAGCGGGCGCATCCGCTTGCCGAGCCCCGCCGCCATCACCATCGCGCTTTCAATCTTCGCGCTCACGCCTCCGGCTCCATCCACACTTCCGCGCGCTTTTCGGCGGGGACGTTTTCATCGAACCACCGCTTCACGGGTGCGAGCGCCGGATGCGCGAGGTCGCGTTCGAGCAGCCCCCACATGCGCGGCTGGAACGACTTGTAATGCGGCTTGTTATCGCGCTTCCACAGCCGCACGAAGACGCCGAGGATGCGCGTGTTGCGCTGCGCGGCGAGCGCCCAATATGCGTTCTCGATATCCTGTCCCGTGGCCGCCTGATAGCGGGCGAGCATCGCAGTCTCGACCGCAGGACTCACATCGCGCCGCGCGTCTTCGAGCACCGAGGCGAGGTCATAGGCCGGATGCCCGACGAGCGCATCCTGGAAATCGAGCAGGCCATAATGCGCAATGCCGTCCTTGCCGGGCACCAACATGATATTTTCAGCATGATAGTCGCGCAGCACGGTGACGCGCGGCAGGCCGTCGGTTTCGACCGGCATCAAAACCTGCGTCCACGCCGCGCGAAACGCGTCGCGGTCGACCTTGAGGTCGAACGCCGGGCAATACCAGTCGGTGAACAGCATCACCTCATCCAGCCATTGTTCCAGCCCCTGTGCCGGCAATCCGTCCATCGGTGGCTGCGCGTGGAGGTGGACGAGCAGGTCTGTAATCCCCGCATAATAATCGGCTTCGGTATGCGGTGCCTCGTCGACCGTTTCGCGAAGCCGCACGTCGCCGAAATCATCGATCAGCAACAGCCCCCGCTGCAGATCGCGGGCAATGATCGTCGGCGCTGTCAGCCCCTGTTCGCACAGATATTCGGCGACCGCGATAAACGGCCGCGGATCCTCGTGCGGCGGCGGCGCGTCCATCAGCACCGCCTGCCGGTCGCCATCGACAACACGGAAGTAACGGCGGAAAGACGCATCGCCAGCGAGCGGCAAAATCTGGGCATCGCCCCATCCATGCGCGGCAAGAAAAGCCGGGGCATGGGCGGGCGGAATCATCGGAGCGGCCATCGTGCTCCCCAAGCCGCCGGCACCTCGGCTGTCAAGACGCGCGCGTCGCCCTGCCCCGAAATACGGAGCGTCAGCGCACCGGGCCAGCCCTCGCCGCCCAACCGCTCGGGCCATTCGATCAGCAACGCCCCGTCATAAAAATACTCGTCGAGACCAAGCTCGATCAACTCGCTCTCGTCCTCGATGCGATAGAGATCGACATGCGCGATGGGTAAATCGACTTCAGGCGGCGCATAGGGCTGGACGATCGCAAAGGTCGGGCTGGGCGCCTCGCCCGCGAGCCCGCGCGCCTTGAGCATCGCCCGCGCCAGCGTGGTCTTGCCGGCGCCGAGGTCGCCCGACAGCAGCACGACATCGCCCGCCACCAGCCCCGCGCCGATCGCCGCGCCGATGCGCTCCGCCTCGGCGAGAGTATAGCCGGTGCGATAGGTCATGCGCCGCGCGGCAAGCTGACGCGCACCAGCGTCCCCTGGCCCTTCTCGCTCACCACCTCCATCGTTCCGCCATGCGCGGCAACGAGCTGGCGTGCGAGCGCGAGCCCGATGCCGCCGCTCTGCGTTCCCGCCTGGGTGCCCCTGGTCACCGCGGCGACCGCATCTGGCATGCCGGGGCCGTTGTCGGAGACGATGATGTCGATCCCCTTCGCATCGCCATCGGCATGGAGCAGCACGCGCCCACCCGCCTTGCGCGACGGCGAGGTGAAGCGGATCGCATTGTCGAGCAGCCCGGCGACAAGCCGCGACAACCGCGGCGCGTCGGCATCGATCGTCCCGACCGCCGCGGCGATATTGCCGGCCAGCTCGATCTTCTCGTCGGCCGCGAGCGGCTTCGCGTCCGCGAGCGCCTTTTCGAGCAGCGCCTTTATATCGACCGGCGCGCGCTCGATCACCAGCGTTCCCGCCTCGCCCTGCGCCAGGTCGAGCACATTGTCGATCTGCCGCCCGAGCACCGCGACCGAATCCATGATCGCGTCGATATAGGTCTGCTGCTGCTCGCCGAGCTTGCCGGCATAGCCCGCCTGCAACATCTCGCCGAACCCGCCGATCGAGGTCAGCGGCGTGCGCAGTTCGTAACTCATCCGCGACAGGAAGGCGGTCTTGACCTTGTCGGCTGCTTCGAGCGCTTCGTTGCGCTCGCGCAGCGCGCTTTCCATCTTCCGGTTGTCGCTCACGTCGAGCATGATCAGCAGCGCATTGCCGTCGGGCAACGGAATCGACGCAAAATCGAAATGACGCCCGTCGGCAAAGCGGATCTCGCCGACGCGCTGGGTACGCTCGAGCGTCGCAGCGCGGATCACCTCCTGCACGATGCTGATCTGGTTCGGCTTTTGCAACCGGTCGGCGAGCCCGCCCATCAGCGCATCGACGCGCGGATGCGCCGCCAGCGTCGGCTCGTCGATCCCCCACAGCCGGCGGAAGCGCTGGTTCCACAAATGCAGCCGCCCGTCGGGCGCGAACACTGCGATCGCCTCGAACAGATTGTCGAAAGTCGCGGTGCGCACGCGCAGCAGCGTGTCGCGCGCACCCGCCAGCTGCACCTGCTCGGTGCGATCCTCGGCGATCAGCAGCAGCCCGCCGTCTGGCGTCGGCTGGGCGACGACATGCAGGTGCGTTCCGTCACGCAGCAGCCAGTCTTCCTCGCTCGCCTCGGGCTTGGCGAACCAGTCGACATGCGCCTGCCGCCAATCGGGGTAGTCGCGCACTTCGGGAATGCGTCCGCCGTCGCGCCAGGCGTCGAGCAACCGCGCGAACGGCCGCGCCTCGGCCACGTCGTCGGCCTCGACCGCGAACAGGCGGCGGAACGGCTGGTTGGCAAAGACCAGTCCCTGGTCGGGCCCGAACTGCGCCACCGCCGCCGACAGCCGGTCGAGCAGTTCGCGCTGGGTGTCGACGAAGCGGCGATGCGCGCCGCGCTCGCTTTCGAGCTCCTGGATGTCGATCGCATAGCCCGCGATGCCGATCACGCGCCCGCCCTCGGGCGCCAGCGGCACGTCGACGACGCGCATGATCCGCCGTTCACCCTCGATCGTCACCGGAATGGTCCGCGTCTGGGCACTGCCCGCGACGCGCGCCTCGTCGGCGGCTTCGGCGGCGCTTACCCCCGCGATCGGCTCGCACAGCTCGACGCCGCCCTCGATCACCGCCACCGCACCTTTCGCCTCGACCGCGCGTACATAGGCCTGGTTGACGAGCGCGAGACGCAGGTCGTTCTCGCGGAACCACATTGGAAAAGGCGCCGCCTCGATCAGCCCCGACAAAGCCTCGAACGCCGCCATCGCTTCGTCACGCTCGCTGCGCGCCTGTGCCAGCGCATGCTGGCCATCGGTCGCGTCGCTCAGCCAGAGCAGCACGCCGCCCGGCCCACCCACCGCCTGCGGAGCGGCGACACCGTGGATGACGATGGTGCGCTCGCTACCCTGCGGCTTCAGGCTCATCGTAAAGGCCTTCGCCCCGCGCTGCGCCCCGACGATCGCCTGGCGCAGCGCGTCATGCCCCTGCGCATCGAGCCCGGCGCCGAGCCCGCGCAATTCGTCGAAGCTGCGCGGTCCCTGATCGAGCCCCAGCCAGCGGCCGAGCCGCTCGCCGGCCTCGATCCGCCAGTCGGCGCGCACCACGACCGGCAGATAAGGCGAGGCATCAACCAGCCCCGCCAGCCGCTCGGTCTGCGCGGCGACGAAGGCCGAGCGGCGCTGCATCGCCACCCCGCGGCCGACCGCCCACAGCCCGACGAGCAACCAGAGGGCAGCGAACAGGCCGAGCGCGAACAGCGCCCCCGACGACAGCGTCATGGTTGCAGCGCAGCCAGGACAGGAAAAGGGGAGGTGGGGCGGAGTGCCATCTGCCCGCCCTATCGACTGTAACAGACGGTTTCAATCGTCTGGCGCCAGTTTGCCCGATCGCATCGGCCATCGGCCGCAAACACCGCGAGTCGGCGCCGCGACAATTGCGCCACAGGGGGCGGGGATTCGGGGAAAAATCCCCCTACTTGCTTGACTTACGCAAGAAGCTTTGGAACGTTAACCAGATGGCAGGCCAAAAGGTCCGAAGAGATCGGCCAGCTTCGCATTTTTCGCGAAAAAAAATGCGGCCTGAACGTTCAAAAAACCGGGGATTTCATATGAGCTATTCGATCGGGGTCGCACCGCGCGTGCAACGCTATCTGGGTTTGGCCAGCATGTCGGCCATGGCGGTCATGCTTGCAACGCCAGCCTATGCGCAGACCGAAGACACGACTGCACAGGCGGACGAAGCGGCCGCAGCACCTGAAGACGCTATCGTCGTCACGGGTTCGCGCCTGCGCAATGTCACGCCCTTCAACAGCCCCGACCCGATCGCGGTCATCGATCCCGAAATCGCATCGAAGGAAGGCAAGTTCGATCTTGCCTCGACGCTGCAAAGCTCGCCGATCGCGGCGGGTTCGACCCAGATCACCGCAGCGATCTCGTCGAACTTCGTCACCAATGGCGGTCCGGGCGCACAGACGATCGACCTTCGCGGCCTCGGCCCCAACCGCACGCTTGTGCTGCTCAACGGCCGCCGTGCCGGTCCCGCCGGTACCCGCGGCGGCGTGTCGTCCTTCGACCTCAACGTCCTGCCGCAATCGATCGCCGAAAACATTGAAATCCTGAAGACCGGCGCATCGTCGGTCTATGGTTCGGACGCCGTCGCCGGCGTGGTCAACATCAAGACCAAGACCAACACCAACGGCATCGAACTCAACGGTTCGGTTTCGGCGCCTTTCAACGGCGGCGGCGAGGAATATCGCGTCAACGCGATCTGGGGTAAGACCTTCAGCCGCGGCCATATCCTGATCGCGGGCGACTATACCAAGGTCAACGAGCTGAAACGCGGCGACCGCAGCTACCTCGCCTGCCCCGAAGCCTATACCTTCCGGCAGGACGGCAGCCGCGCCGACATCATCGATCCGCGCACCGGCAACTTCAAGTGCGAGGATCTGCGCTGGGGTCACGCTTGGGTGTATAACCTCATCGACAATCTGTCGCTCGACGGCCCCGGCGGCCCGAACTCGGGCGTCAACACCTCGCCCAACGGTGAAACGGTGCTGATGCAGTTCCAGTATCCCGGCGAGACGCTCGGCGTGCCGACCTATGGCGCGCCCGCTTTCCCGGGCGACTTCGGCATGCCCGCTGGTTGGGTTCCGACCGCTTACGACACACCGTCGCTGGCGATCCAGAACGCCTATCACCCGTTCCAGGCCGACCAGACGCTCATCCCGGAGACCGAACTTTATACGGCCTTCGCCGACGCGTCGTTCGAAGTCACCGACTCGATCGAACTGTTCGGCGAATTCCTGTTCAACCGCCGCAAGACCTACCAGAACGGCTGGCGTCAGTTCTGGAACTTCGGCGGTACCGACGATCTGTACCAGACGATTTGGGCCCAAGGGTGGTCGGGCATCAACCTGATCAGCCCCACGGCGATCACCGATCAGGCGGACACCAGCCAGAAGGTCGATTTGTATGAGGAAGAGTTTGTCAAGCGCACAAGCTCTTAGCGGAGCAAGCGGCGTAGATCCTGCCAGCCATAGGCCACTTCAATGAGAGGAGCGCCCTGACGATCGTCCGTCTTTTCTCCCACGACGGCACCTCCGAGAGATTCATAAAATTTTCGAGCCACTGCGTTCTCGCGTAACACCCATAGCGAAACAGAAGCGTGTCCCGAGGCTGACAGCGATTGTGACATCGCGTCCATCAGCCTACGGCCTACTCCCTGATTTTGGTGCGCGCGAAGTATATATATGGCGCTGATTTCGCTGCTAAACCCCGCCTCCGCCAGAGCATCGTCCCGTTGTCGTCCGCAGGAGCCAAAGCCAGCTAAGTGGCCGCGATACTCGGCAACGCACACGGACAAGCAGTTGAAAGATTCAGGGTCGTGGAGGACCTTGCTCCACATTTCGGTTCGCGCTTCGACGGATTGGTCCGCCAATATCTCGCTGGGCATGATCCCGTTGTAGGTCTCCAGCCAAGAGGCGACATGCAACGAGCCGAGGGCCGCAGCATCGGTTTCGATTGCTTGTCGAAGCGCTATCGCGTCCAAATGTTCTCTCGTGGTTCCGTCGACAGCTATCCGATATGGACGCTGCGAAACAACGCAGCAAGTCTCACGCCAGCATTTGCATTCACATTTTCGCGACGGTTGGCTTCATTCGTTCCGAGGTCAGCAGATGCACAATCCGTGCATAGACTTGTATCCGGTCGAGGCCGAAGCCGCGGACCATAATCCCTATTCACATCCTCGGATCGAGCAAAGGCGGATGCGGACCAAACTACTACTGGGCGTTTTGAGGCGCCATCAATCTTCCCGGTCACGCATCGCACCAATCCGCGTCGCCTTTAACGAGCCTGTTGCAACATAGGCATCAGGTGGCGCGGAGCTCGGCGCCCTGCGGGACCAGGCCGGTCTCCACAAAGCGCCAAAGCGCAATCAACAATTTACGGGCCAGCGCGACGATCCCGACCTTCGCTGCGCGGCTGCCGTTGCCCTTGAACCGCTCGCGATACCAGCGCGTCATCTCGCTGCCGGGTTGATATCGCAGCCAACACCAAGCGAGTTCGACCATCTGCACACGGGTGCCTCGGTTGCCGGCCTTGCTGATGCCCTGATCGCGGGACACATCGCCGCTCGAATACGGGGCTGGCGCCAAGCCCAGAAACGAAGCGACATGTCGTCGACTTTCGAATTTACGACAAAACACCTCGGCGACCAGCATCGCTGCGCTGTTTGCGCCAATGCCCTTCAATTGTTGGAGCCTGACAGCCTTCTCGCGACACGGGAAAGTCGATGCCTCGTTCATCACGACGTCAGCACGATCCTGCTCGATGCGCTTGAGCTGATCGTTGAGCAACTCGAGCCGCTCGAAACAGCGTTCCACCTGCCGTCGCAGGTTCGGCGGTAAGGGACGACCGTCGCCGGTGCGCATGTCGTCCAGCTGCGCCGACCAATCGCCACCGCCGATCGCCTTGACCGACTGGATACCATGCAATGCGAGCAATCCCCTGATCCGCGAAACGATCCGGGTGCGTTCGTGGATAAGATCGCTGCGCTCGCGCATGACACGTCGCGCATCTTCTTCCTCGGGCGTCGGCACATCGACGACCCTGCAAACGCTCCTGTCACCGGCGAGATAGGCTTTCAAGATACCGATCATCGCTTCGGCATCGATACGATCGGTCTTCACCCGCTTGCCCCGCCGAGACACGAGGAAGCTGGCGGGATCGAGAACATAGGTGTCGACGTCGTTCGCTCGCAGCAATCGCGCAAGCCAGAAGCCATCATAGCCGATCTCAAAACACAGGCGGGCGACTGCGCGCGCGCTGATGCGCTCGCCCGCCCTTTGCTCGAGATTCCGAAGATGATTGAGCAAGGCCGCGCTGTCGCCAGCGGGAATCGTTCGCAGTGACGGCTTCGTCGCACCAGGCGACAGCGATGCCACAAGCCAATTGCGCTTGCTGAGCTCGACGCTGACGAAAATCGACGTAGCGGGGGCATAATCCGGTGCTTTGATCTCCATGTGCATTCCTCCGTGTAGGTTGGCGGAACAACTCATAACCGACCGCCAACCTGCATAGGATCTACTACCG
>CAUUIU010000011.1:0-20065 GCA_963545025.1 uncultured Sphingopyxis sp.
TCCTTCATGCGCGCCGTCCGCTTGGCCGAGCGTATCGGGATTGGACCGTCGAGCGACGGAAATGCTGTTCGAGCGCGCTGTTCGAGCGCGTCAGGAAGACACGGCAGAAGCGCCGCAGGAAAGGGTAGCCGAGCCAGGAGAAGAGGCCGCGGCAGGCGAGGCGATGCGTCACCTCGACGCCTTGTCCCAATTTCTCGAGGCGGTAACTCTCCTCGATCACGAGCACGCCCGGCATCCCCGTCAGCCAGGAGAAGCTGGTCAGCCAGTCGAGCCCGGTAACCCGTCCCTCGGCCGCCAACTCCGGCCCGCGTGCGCCGCGCGGCGAATAGATATAGTTCAGCCGCTCCTCGTCGCCGGGGCGATCGGTAAAGCGCAGCGTCGGGTGCCAGTCGCCGTAGCGCTCAACATCGACGAGCAAGCGCCAGACGCGCCCGATCGGCACCTGCAGACGGAGCGAGGTTCCTACCGCGAACATCGGCTCGGCCCTCGCTTCGGCAAGCTAGTCCGCGACGCAGGCGGGGGACCTGCGCCGCGGTGAAAACCGGCAAGGTGCCGGTCAGCTCTGGACGTCGTGACGTTCTGCGGCGCACGCATCGGTGCCAAATCGGAAAGAAACGGGGACAGCGGATGCATCGTGCCGCATCTCCGTCGCTGCGCTTTCGCCGATGCCGCCGAGTCTTCCATCTAGGTCGACCCGTCTTTTGCGGTTTTTTCCTCGCTGCGCGCGTCGCGCAGGATTTCTATTCCGCCCTTGATCGCGATCCCCGCTGTCGCGAGGCCGACGAGCAGATCGGGCCAGTTGCTGCCGAGCCACAGGACGAGCGCTCCGGCGACAAGAATGCCGCCGTTGGACGCAAAATCGTTGAAACTGAACGTCGTCGCTGCGCGCAGGTTGACGTCGGGCTTCTCCAGCCGCTGCAGCAGCCGCAGGCAGATATAGTTCACGACCGCGGCGATGGCGGACATGATCATCATCGTCGCGCCAATCGGTTCGCTTCCCTGGAGATAGCGGCGGGCGACGTCGACGAGTATGGCGACGGCGAACAGCAGGAGCATCGCGCCCGACGCCTTGGCCGCGCGCGTCTTCCACTGGTCGCCGCGACTGAGCGCGGCGAGGCTGATCGCGTAAACGGCGACATCGGCGCTATTATCGACCCCGTTCGCCACCAGCGCGCTGGAGTCCGCGAAGAAGCCGCTGACAAAAAAGCCGCCGGCGATCGCGGCATTGAGCAGGAGAACGACCCATAGCGTCCGGCGTTCGTCCGGGTTTTCAGAACCGCCCGTGACGCCGGCGCGATCGGGAGCCCCGGCCATGTCAGTTCACCTTGGGCGGGCTTTGCGGCGCCGCCTTGTCGCGCCGCGCCAGCCAGCTTCGCATGACGGTAATTTCCTTTTCCTGCGCTGCGATGACCGATTTGGCGATCTCGCGCACTTCGGGATCCTTGCCATGTTCGAGCGCGACCTTGGCCATCGCCACGGCGCCCTCATGATGCGGGATCATCGAGCGCATGAAGTCGGTATCGGCGTCGCCGGTGAGAACCACCGCCATATCCTTGTGCATCTTATCGGCGGCCGCCTCGAACGCCTTGGCCGCCGGCGTCGATGTGGCCGCGGCCGCATGCTGCATATCGCCATGTCCGGCGCTGTCCGCGTCGGCGCTCGGCTTTCCGGATGAACAGGCCGCAAGCAAGAGTCCAAGCAGCAATATGGAGGTCTTCATCACCCTGCCTGCCGGGAAAGCCGATGGCGGCAGAGAGCCGCCATCGGTTTCGTCCTGCGTGGCATGAGGAGCTTGATGCTCGCTCATGCCGGCTTGCCGCCCGTGTCGTCACCGGGCAGGAACACCCGTTCGCCAAGGGCGGTCACGTCCGTATAGTCGCCGGCGACATGCTTGTTGTGCCGGCCGCGAAGCAGCAGATGGCTGATCGCGGGCAGGACGAACAAGGTCAGCAAGGTCGAGGTGATCAACCCGCCGATGACGACGATCGCCAGCGGCTTCTGCACCTCGGCGCCGGTTCCGGTGGCGAGCGCCATCGGCACGAAGCCGATCGCGGGCACGATACCCGTCATCAACACCGCACGGACGCGTTCCATGACGCCCTCGCCGATCGCGACGTCCACCGGTTTTCCTTCGTCGATGCGCTGGTTGATGCTCGACATCACGACCAGCCCGTTGAGCACCGTCACGCCCGAAAGCACAATGAAGCCCACCGCCGCAGACACCGAGAATGGCAGCCCGGTCAGCAGCAACGAGAAGACGCCGCCGGCCAGCGCGAGAGGGATTGCGGAATAAACCGCGATGGCTTGCCGCACACCGCCCAAGGCCATGAACAGGATGCCGAAGATCGCCGCGAAGATGATCGGGATGACAATCGACAACCGCGCCGATGCGGCTTGCAGATTCTCGAACTGCCCACCCCATTCGATGAAGCTGCCCGTCGGAAGCTTGACCTGCGCGTTCACTTTCTCCTGTGCTTCGGCGACGAAGGACCCAAGATCGTTGCCGCGGACATTGGCTTGCACCACCACCCGCCGCTTGCCGTTTTCACGGCTGACCTGGTTCAACCCTTCGGAGAAACCGAATTTGGCCAGTTCGCTGAGCGGCACCGATGCCCGCGCACCGCCCTCGCCGGGAAGGAGCACAGGGAGCGCCCCCACCGCGTCGAGATCGTCGCGCGTGGCACGATCGAGACGGACGACGATATCGTATCGCCGGTCGCCTTCGAATACGATGCCGGCTTCGCGGCCACCAAGCGCCGCGGCGACGGTATCGCTGACATCCTGCAACGTCAGCCCGTAACGGGCGATGGCATCGCGGTCGAACTGGACATCAAGCACGGGGAAGCCTGCGGTCTGTTCAACCTTGACGTCGGCCGCGCCCGGAACGGTGTTCAGGATCGCCGCGACCTGCTGCGCCGCGCGGCCCATTTCGTCGAGATCGTCGCCATATAGCTTGATCGCGATATCGCCGCGCACACCGGCGATCAGCTCGTTGAAGCGGAGCTGGATCGGCTGGCTGATTTCGAATGCGTTGCCGACGAGCGGCTCGAGCTTCTTTTCGACGCGTTCGATAACATCATCCTTGGTGCGGACTCCGTCAGGCCAGGTATCGCGGGGCTTGAGGATGATGAAGGTGTCCGACGCGTTCGGCGGCATCGGATCGCTGGCGACCTCCGCCGTGCCGGTCTTCGAATAGATGAAGGCCACCTCCGGAAGCGTGGACACGGCCTTTTCGACCTGTAGCTGCATTTCCTGCGACTTGTTCAGCGACGTCGAGGGAATGCGAAGCGCCTGCATCGCGAGATTGCCCTCGCCGAGCACCGGGATGAACTCGCTTCCGAGCATCCCGAACACCAGGATGGCCGCAGCAAAGGTGCCGCCGCCGGCACCGATCCAGGGCCAGGGACGCGCGATGACGCGCTTGAGCACGGGTTCGTAACGCGTCTTCACCCATGCGATCGCACGCACCTCCTTCTCGGCGACCTTGCCGCGAATGAGCAGCGCCACCATCGCGGGCACGAAGGTGAGCGACGCCACGAACGCACCTGCCAGCGCGAGCAGCACCGTGATTGCCATCGGCGAGAAGGTCTTGCCCTCGACCCCGGTGAACGTCAGCAAGGGGACGAAGACGAGGAAGATGATCGCCTGCCCGTAGATCGTCGGCTTCACCATTTCGCGCGATGCTTCATACACCTCGTGCAAGCGCTCGCTCAGCGAGAGCAGGCGTCCTTCCAGATGCTGTCGTTCCGCCAATCGCCTGAGGCAGTTTTCGATGATGATGATCGAGCCGTCGACGATCAGCCCGAAATCGAGCGCGCCAAGGCTCATCAAATTGCCCGACGTGCCGGTGATGTTCATCCCCGTTCCCATGACCAGGAACGAGATCGGAATCACGAGGGTCGCGATGACCGCGGCGCGGAAGTTACCGAGCAGCCAGAAGAGCACAGCCGCAACGAGCAGCGCACCTTCGGCGAGGTTCTTTTCGACCGTGCCGATCGTGGCATCGACAAGCTGCGACCTGTCGAGGACCGGCTTGACGACGATACCCGCCGGCATCGACTTGGCGACATCCTTGAGGCGCTCGGCCGCTGCCGAGGCTACGATGCGGCTGTTGCCGTTCGCCAACATCAACACAGTGCCGACGACAAGTTCTTTCCCGTTCTCGGAGGCAGAACCGGTACGCAATTCGCCGCCAATCTGGACGGTCGCGACATCGCGCACCATGACGGGAACGCCGCCGCGGCTCGCCACGGTGGCCCGGGAGATTTCATCGAGGGTCCGGATGCGTCCGTCGGCACGGACGAGGAAGGCCTCGCCGCCGCGTTCGACAAAGTTCGCCCCGACCGAGATATTGGCGCGTTCCAGCGCTTCGGCCAGCTCCGAGAAGCTGATGCTATAGCTCGCCAATCTGGTCGCATCAGGCTGGACGACGAACTGCTTTTCATAACCACCGATCGAGTCGATGCCGGCGACACCCGATACCGAGCGCAGTTGCGGGCGGATCACCCAATCCTGGACAGTCCGCAAATAGCCAAGCTTAGCCACCTCGTCGGTCAATATCTCGCCGGAGGGCGTAATGTAGGAGCCGTCGGGTTGAGGGCCTGGCTTGCCAGCGGTCTTCGGTTTTTTCGCCGAGCGGTCGAAATCGACGGTATACATCAGCACTTCGCCGAGGCCGGTCGAGACCGGCCCCATTTGCGGCTCGGCGCCGTCGGGCAAGGTGCCCTTGGCCTGATTGAGCCGTTCGGCTACTTGCTGGCGGGCAAAATAGAGGTCGGTATGATCCTCGAAGATCACTGTGACCTGGCTGAACCCGTTGCGCGAAATCGAGCGCGAACTTTGCAGGCCCGGAATGCCGGCCATCGCGGTTTCGACGGGAAAGGTGACCAGCCGTTCGATGTCGAGCGGGCCGAGATTGGGCTCGACCGTATTGATCTGGACTTGTTTGTTGGTGATGTCGGGCACGGCGTCGATCGGCAGCTTGAGGAGCTCGGTCAGGCCATAGGCCGAAATGATGAGGGTGAGGAGAACAACCCCCCAGCGAAAGCGTATCGACGCGTCGAGAAGTTTTTCGATCATCTCAATGCTCCGCCTCGCCCTTGCCGATTTCGGCTTTGAGCAGGAAGGCGCCCTTGGTCGCGATGACCGCGCCCGGATTCACCCCATCGACGATTTCAATGCGTCCGCCACCGCGTTTGCCGGTGACGACCGTCGTCGCCTGGAAGCCCTTGGCGGTCTTGACGAACACGACCTCGCGGCCCTCGACGGTCTGCACGGCTTCCTCGGGCAGCGCGATCAGGCTGGAACCGGCGGCACCGCGCGGCTTGATCCGCGCGCGCAGCCCCTGGCCCGGCGTCAGTCCGCCGATACCGTCGGGAACGAGGACAATGGTCGCGGTCTTGCTTTCGGCGTCGAGGCTCGGGGTTGCCGAGCGAACCACCGCATTCACGGTCTCGCCTCCCAGCAGTTCGATGACTGCGGTATCGCCCGGCTTGATCCGGCGCGCATCGGCGGCGAGCACCGAGGCGTTGATCTGGATGCGGCGGGGATCGGAGACCCGGAACAATTCGGTTCCGGCGAGCACATAGCTCCCGAGCTTCGCATCGGCTTTGGTAACCCGCCCCGAAATCAGGCTCGTCACCGCAAGGGTGCGGCCGTCCCCCGAAACCTTGGCGGCCGCGGCGGCCGATTGCGACCGCCGCGCTTCGGACTCGGCCTCCGCGAGCGCCGCCGCGGCGGCCTCGAGATCCTGCTTCGCCGTGATGCGCGCATCGAACAATTTCTTTTCGCGTGCATAGGTCGAGCGCGCGAGCGCCAGGCGTGCCGTCGCCGAACTGCGCTCGGAGGCGATGGCGGCCGCATCGCGGCTTTCCATCACCGCGACCGCCTCGCCAGCGCGCACCTCGTCGCCGAGGCGGCGATTGATGCGGGTTATCGCCCCGTCGGCATGCGCCGTCAGTACGGCCTCGCCCTCGGGGGTCGATGCGACGATGCCCTGCGCGAGAATTTCAGAACCGAGGCCGCCAGCCTGGATCGTCTCGGTGACGATGCCCGCGCCCTTGGCGCGCGCCTCGTCCATCAGGATCTGGCCTTCGACATGGCCTTCCTCTTCTTCCTCGGCAGGTGCCGCAGCGGGTGCCGCGACCGGTGTGGTCATCGACCGGCCGATCAGGATGCCGCCGCCGCCGAGCACGAGCGCCCCGACCGCCACGGCGGCCATCAGGCGATTCTTGTTTTCGAAGATTTGCATGAGTTCAGTCCCCTATTGCGCGTTCGCGCGGCCCAGCGCAGCCAAGGCGCGGGCGCGGTCGAGTTCGGCTTCAATGAGTTTGAGATTGGCGCTGGTCAGCGCCTCTTGGGCATCGATGAGCTCGATGAGCGTGAACTTGCCCTGCTGGTATCCGATCTCGGCGACCCGGGCGGCTTCGCTCGCCTGGAACAGGCCGGCGCCCGACAAGGCCGTCACACGCTCCGTGGCGGCCGAAAGCATCAGTTCGGCATCGCGCCGCGAGAAGCGGGTGTCGAGGCGGGTCTGCGCAAGCTGGGCTTCGGCGGCTTCGCCGCTCGCGCGCGCTGCATAGATGTTGCCGCGATTGCGGTTGAACACCGGCAGCGGGATCGAGACGCCGACGATGAACGCCGTATCCTTGCTTTCGCGGAAGTTTCGGACGCCGCCCGACGCGGTGATGTCGGGAACGCCCTCGGCCTGGGCGAGCCGGACCCGCGCTGAAGCCGCATCGCGCTCGGCTGCCGCGAGGCGTTCGTCGAGGCTCTGCGCGTCAGCCGGCAAGGCTGGCGGCGTCGGAATATCCTGAGCGATGGCGGACAGCTCGGGATCTTCGCTGCCGATGCGCAAGGCCAGTTCCTGCCGCGCCGACAAAAGCTCCGCCTTGGCGCGCAGGCTTTCCGCCTTTGCTTCGGCCAGCAGCGCGTCGGCCCGCAATTTGGTCAGCGGCGGATCGCGCCCGACGTCGACGAGGGTCTCGGCGATGCGTGCCAGTTCGACTGCCCTCGCATAGACGCTGTCGGCCAGCTTGGCGCGATCCTCCGCCGCGCGCAGCTCGGCGTGCGATACGATGATGTCATAGGCAAGGTCGGCCTCGGCCTTGCGGAGCGCGACCTGCGCAAAATCCCGCTCGGCCGCTGCGACCTCCTTGCGGGCGCGCCGCTTGCCGCCGAGTTCGAACGGCTGCGACACCGCGACCGTGGTCTCGGTTTGGCCAAAGGTGCGATAAGGCCCGGTGCCGCTGAAATTCTCAACTTCGGCGGATATGGTTGGGTTCGGCCGCACGCCGGCCTGCATGGCGCGGCCGTCGGCCGCCTTCAGCTCGGCTTTGGCCTTGGCAATTCGAGGGGAGACATCCTGACCGCGCGCAAGCGCGTCGGACAACGAGACAGGTTCGGCGAACGCCGGTTGACCTGCCATGGTCAGCAACCCTGCAAACAGCAGGGTGCCCAATGATTTCGACATAAATACTCCTGATCAATGCGTCACGGCGCAGGCAAAGGCCTGCGCGAAGCAGAGATCAGGCGGCGGGAGGTTCGGTGGGGGGAGCGGTCGCGCGCGAAGCGAGTGCCGAAGCGGTGCCAGCGAGATGTACGTCACGCGTCGACAACCAGCCGTCGGCCGCGTCCGATGCGTCGACGGCCAAGCCTGTGGGGCAATGATGGTGATGCACCAGTTCCGTGCCGCTGCCCGTCGGGCTGTTGTCGTCGGGGGCCGCGTCGTCAGCGACCTCCGCAAACACATGCTGATGCGCGTCGACGCCAATCGGCGCAGCGTCATAGGCCATGACCGGTGTGTCCGGGCAAGCCAAAAGCGCCACTATGAGCAAAAGGAACTGGATCGCGCGATTTCGCATCAACCGCCGGTTAGCAGCCGGACGAGACGCAGGCAAGCCGAGGATCATGGCGCATCCTGGCGCACATAAGTCCGCAAATCGTCCGGCACTGGCATTGGCGCGAAGGCGCTGACGCGGGCGCGACCGGTGTTGCCGGTCGGGAGGCGGCCGGTCAGCGCGCCGAGTGGAACGAGAGCGATGCGCAGCAGCTTACCCGACATTTCCCGCATATCGCGGCGCGAAAAAGCGAATGCGAGCATCGTAATATGCGATCCCATGTGCAGCCATAACCTGGGCTGAGCGACGATATGGGCGCGCTCGAGGTGCCGCCATGCCGCAGCGAAGTCGCCGATTGCCCGCGCTGTTCGATATTCCCTCAGTTCGAGAAAATAAGCGGTGCGCACGGGGTCTTCGGCTTTGCTTGATGCCTTTGCGATCTTAGCGGGGTGGGGGTCGTTTGCCATGCGCGTTCCTCTCGAATAACCTCGAGTCGGAACGCGACCTACACCCTGTAGTTACTACAGGGTCAAGCACCTAATCGAGGACAGCGCTGATCTTGAGGTCATTCGCAACAGCTTGGAACGGATTATTGCGCTGACCCAATGGCGCCCGCCGCCGATATTGGGCGGCGCAGATTGGTTCGAAAGGCGTATGCCGGTCACGAGACGCTGAGCGAGTTCCCCATCATGGGACTCCGTGTTCGGCCGGTTCTCACCTCAGTCTGAGGGATCTGAATTGGCGTCACCGGCCCTGCGCCACGTCCCGACCACCCGCAGCCTCCACTCAGAGATTGATTTCGATCCTGTCGAGGCGGGTAGCTGCAGCTTGTCAACGGAAGGGATCGCAACTACACGCGTGGATGTGCCAACTTCGCCCGCCCGTGCAATTGACCGCCTGATCGCGATGCTCTGCGTGGCGCTGATGATGTTCTATGCGGCGACAATGCCCGCCAAGGCAGCCGGCCAGATCCAGCATGCGCCGGCCCTCATGGTGGTGCACGATCATCAAGGGGCAGATAGTTTCGCGATCGACGCTGTGCACGACGACCATGCGGCGCCTCATGACGATTCGCACGATACCGGTGATCAGCCCGACGACGATCTGGATGGCAGTCACCATCATCATGGCGATAGCGGGCCGAACCTGCTCATTCCCAATATCGCAACTGCAACCTCCCTTGCGCCTTCGGGCTCGCTGCTTGGCGGGCGGATCGAGCGGCCGATTGCCGGCCTGCGAGCTCTCGGACCCGAGCGCCCTCCCAGAACCATCTCGCTGACCGTCTGAGTTCCCGCGCCGCCTGAGGCGTGGGATGTTTCCACGCCTTTCAGCGAGGCCGTTATCTCATGTTATTCCATAATCGCGCGCGCTTTGGCGCGCATGCCGCCCGTAGAGTCTTGCTCTGCGGGAGCGCCCTGCTGGCCGCCTTCGCGCTGCCGGTCCAGGCGCAGAACCTAAGTCTCGATGAAGCGCTGTCGCGGGTTGCCGCCAGCGATCCTGCGGTCGCCGCCAACGCCGCAAGGCTCGAAGCGGCCGATGCCGCCATATTGCAGGCCGACGTCCGACCGCGGGATGTGGTCGGGATCGACTTCGAGGACTTCGCGGGCACCGGTCCCTATTCGCCGTTGAACCAGTCCCAGACAACCGGCTGGTACGAGCGGACGTGGGAACGTGGCGGCAAGCGCGAAGCGCGGATCGGCGCCGCGCGCGCCGATGTCGCGATCGTCGGGCAGCAGAACCGCGTTCGCCTGCTCGATCGCCTCGCGCGCGTTCAAGCGGCGTGGGTCGAAGCGCTCGCCGCAGAAGCGGCGATCCCCGTCGCCGAAGCAAGGCTTACGGACCTGAAGCGCGTCGAACTCGACGTCGTCCGCCGGGTGACCGGCGCGCTCGATCCCTGGTTCGCTGCCGAACGTGCCCGCACCAATGTTGCGCAAGCCGAGATCGCGCTCGAACAGGCACGCGAGACAGCGCGAAACGCGCGAGCGAGCCTCGCCGCCTGGTGGGGCGGCTCCGGCGACTATCAGATCGACGCCGCTGTGTTCCAGGCGCTCGATCCGTCGGTGCCCGCTGCGGGCGACTCCGCCGATGTTGCGGTCCTCGCGGCCGAGATCACGGCGGCGGAGGCAAAGGTGAAGCTCGCCGAGACCGGCAATGTCGCCGATCCGAGCGCCCGTGTCGGCCTTCGCCATTTCGGGCAAGGCAATGATCTGGCGGTGATGGTCGGCGGCTCGATTCCGCTTGGCAGCAAGGCCGCCAATCGCGGCAATGTCGAACGCGCGCGCGCCGAACAGCGCGCACTCGAAGCCGAGGTTGCGGTCACGCGCGTCGAAATCGGCCGCGAGATCGACCGGCTGGTCGCCGACCGCCGGCTGATCGCCTCCGAAATCAAGCGTATCGACGAGGAGGTGCTTCCCAGCGCCAGTCGCGCCGTGCGCCTGATCAGCGACGGGCTGGCGCGCGGGGGCACCGCCTTCACCTTCCTCGAGTTCAGCCAGGCCCAGATCGCCGCGCATGACGCACGCTCGCGCCGCGTCGAACTCTTGCGACGCTTCCACCTGATGGGCGTGCGCCTCGACCGCCTGACCGGCCGCCACGCGGCCCTCATCCCGACCATGGAGAATGCTCGATGAGCAGAAAACATCTTATGTGGGCATTCCCACTTCTCACCGCCGCGCTTCTCGTTTCGTGCAGCGACGGTCCTCCGACGAAAGAAGGCGGCGAAGCCGCTGCCAAGGCCGGCGAATATGAGCGCGGCCCGCATCGCGGGCGGATGCTGCGCGACGGCGATTTCGCGCTTGAGGTCACCATCTTCGAGGATGGCGTCGACCCCGAGTTCCGCGTCTATGCCTTCCGGAACGACAAGCCGGTCAAGCCATCGGAGGTCAAGCTGACGATGGAGCTTGGCCGCCTCGGCGGCAAGATCGACCGATTCAGCTTCACCCCACAGGAGGATTTCCTGCGCGGCAGCGGCGTCGTCACCGAACCGCACAGCTTCGACGTCCGCGTCGCAGCATCGGAAGGCGGGCGCAATCGCAAATGGTCCTATGCCTCCTATGAAGGGCGCACCACGATTACGGCCGAGGCCGCCAAAGCCGGCGGGGTCAAGGTCGAGGCAGCGGGCGGCGCGACCGTCAGCGACTTGATCGACATGGGCGGGCGGATCGAGATCACTCCCGAAGGCAAGGCCGATGTCCGCGCCCGGCTTCCGGGCCTCATCATGTCGCTGAACGGCAAGCTCGGCCAGCAGGTGCGGCGCGGCCAGGTGCTCGCACGGGTGGAATCGAGCCACTCGCTCCAGACCTACAGCGTCACCGCACCGATCAGCGGCACGATCGTCGAGAAGAATGTCAATGTCGGCGACACAACCGGCGACCGCGCGCTGTTCGTCATCGCCGATCCGACCAAGCTCCACGCCGAGTTCTTTGTCTATCCGCGCGACGCCGAACGCGTGCGCGTGGGTCAGCCGGTGAACCTGCGCAGCCTGTCGGGCGAAGCGCGCTTCGCGGGGGTCGTCGAGGCGATCCTGCCGACCGCCGACATCAGCAGTCAGACGTTGATGGCGCATGTCCATTTGCCACCCGCCGCCTCGCGCACATTCCGTCCCGGCATGGGCGTTGAGGGCAGCTTTGCGGTCGCGCAGGCCGACGTGCCGCTCGCGGTGCGAACCAAGGCGATCCAGCGCTTCCGCGACTTCGAGGTCGTCTTCGCCAAGGTCGGCAACACCTATGAGGTGCGGATGCTAGAGATCGGGCGGCGCACGCCCGAATGGACCGAAGTGCTCGGCGGGCTCGCACCCGGCGAAGTCTACGTCGTCGACGGCGCCTTCCTGATCCGCGCCGACATCGAGAAATCGGGAGCCAGCCATGACCACTGACACCAGCCCCCCGCCGGGCAAGGTTCATTTGCTCGAACGGATGATCGCGGGCGCGATCCGCTTTCGCTGGGCGGTCCTCACCACCGTCCTCCTGCTCTGCGCGATCGGCGTCTGGAGCTTCCAGCGCCTGCCGATCGACGCCACCCCCGACATCACCAACGTCCAGGTCCAGATCAACAGCGAGGCGCCGGGCTTCTCGCCGCTCGAAGCCGAGCAGCGCGTGACCTTTCCCGTCGAGACCGCGATCGCCGGCTTGCCGGGGCTACAATATACGCGCTCGGTCTCGCGCTATGGCCTGAGCCAGGTCACCGCGGTGTTCGAGGACGGCACGAGTATCTATTTCGCGCGGCAGCTGATCAACGAGCGGCTGCAATCGGCGCGCGAACAACTGCCGCCAGGGGTCGCCCCCGAGATGGGGCCGATTGCGACCGGCCTCGGCGAGATCTTCATGTACACGCTCGAGGCCGATCCCGGAGCGGAGAAGCCCGACGGGGGCGCCTACACACCCGAGGATCTGCGCACGCTCCAGGATTGGGTCATCCGTCCGCAGCTCCGCAACACGCCCGGCGTCACCGAGGTCAACAGCATCGGCGGCTACGAACGCCAATATCATGTCACGCCGGTCCCGGCGCGGCTGTCGGCCTATGGGCTGACGCTCGACGATGTGGTGCGGGCGCTGAAAGCCAACAACGACAATCGCGGTGCAGGCTATGTCGAACGCTATGGCGAGCAATATCTGGTCCGCACGCCCGGCCAAGCGTCGGGGATCGACGATCTGAAGGCGATCATCGTCAGCAACCGGAACGGCATCCCGATCCGCGTTGCCGACGTCGCCGACATCGATCTCGGCGAGGAGCTGCGCACCGGCGCCGCGACCGAGAATGGCAAGGAGGTGGTGCTCGGCACCGTCTTCATGCTCGCGGGCGAGAACAGCCGCATCGTCGCGCGCGCCACGGCCGAACGGCTCGAAGTTGCCGCGCGGGCGCTGCCCGCCGGGGTCAGGGCGGTGCCGATCTACGACCGCACCGATCTCGTCGAACGCGCGGTGTGGACGGTGGAGAAGAATTTGCTCGAAGGCGCCTTGCTCGTCATCGTCATCCTCTTCCTGCTGCTCGGCAATGTCCGCGCGGCGCTGATCACCGCGGCGGTCATCCCGATCACGATGCTGATGACGATCACCGGCATGGTACGAGGCGGCATCTCCGGGAACCTGATGAGCCTCGGCGCGCTCGACTTCGGGCTGATCGTCGATGGTGCGGTGATTATCGTCGAGAATTGTCTCCGCCGCTTCGGCGAAGCGCAGCACAAGGCCGGGCGGCTGCTCGATCGCGGCGAGCGGTTCGCGCTTGCCGCCTCGGCGACGTCGGAGGTCATCCGGCCGTCGCTGTTCGGCATGCTGATCATCGCGCTCGTTTATGTACCGATCTTCGCGCTCACCGGGGTCGAGGGCAAGATGTTCCATCCGATGGCGATCACCGTCGTGATGGCGCTGACTGCGGCGCTGATCCTCTCGCTCACCTTCGTGCCGGCAGCGGTCGCGCTGTTCGTCACCGGCAAGGTCGAAGAGAAGGAAAGCCGGCTGATGCTGTGGGCGCGCAAGGCCTATGCGCCCGCGCTCAATAGCGCCTTGAAGCTGCGCACCGCGTTCGTCGCGGGTGCGGTGGTGCTTGTCGCCGTGGCCGGGTTCGCTTCGACGCGCATGGGGTCCGAGTTCGTCCCCAATCTCGACGAAGGCGATATCGCCATGCACGCGCTGCGCATTCCCGGCACCAGTCTGAGCCAGGCGATCTCGATGCAGACGACGCTCGAAGCAAGGATCAAGCAATTTCCCGAGGTCGACCGGGTGGTGGCGAAGATCGGCACGGCCGAAGTCGCGACCGATCCGATGCCGCCTTCGGTCGCCGACACCTTCATCATCATGAAGGACCGCAAGGACTGGCCCGATCCGAGAAAGCCGAAGACCGAGCTCGTCCGCGAGATGCAAGCCGCCGTGGCCCAGATACCGGGGAATAATTACGAGTTCACCCAGCCGATCCAGATGCGTTTCAACGAGCTTCTCTCGGGGGTTCGCGCCGATGTCGCGATCAAGGTGTTCGGCGACGATCTCGACACGCTGCGCGAAGTCGGCGACGCGATCGAGACTGTGGCCGCGGGAATCGAGGGCGCGCAGGATGTCGGCGTCGAGCAGGTCACCGGCCTGCCGGTGCTGCAAATCACCCCCGACCGGGCGGCGCTCGCGCGCTTCGGGCTCAACGTCGGCGACGTCCAGAATGTCGTCGCCGTGTCGATCGGCGGGGTCGAGGCCGGGCAGATCTTCGAGGGCGACCGGCGCTTCCCGATCATCGTGCGCCTGCCCGAAGCGGCGCGCGAGCGGGTCGACGAGCTTGGCCGGCTGCGTATCCCCTTGCCCGGTCAGGACAGCGAGATGCGCGGGTTCGTGCCGCTCGCAGATGTGGCGAAGGTCGAGGTGGTGATCGGTCCGAACCAGATCAGCCGCGAGGACGGCAAGCGCCGCGTCGTGGTGACCGCCAATGTGCGCGGCCGCGATCTTGGCTCCTTCATCGAGGAGCTGAGAACCAAGGTCGATGCCGAGGTCGAGGTGCCGTCGGGCTATTGGATCAGCTATGGCGGCACGTTCGAGCAGCTCATCTCGGCGGCGAAGCGGCTCCAGCTCGTGGTGCCCGCGGCGCTGCTGCTGATCTTCGGGCTGCTCTATGCGCTGTTCCGCTCGGCGAAGGATGCCGCGATCGTCTTCTCTGGGGTGCCGCTCGCGCTCACCGGGGGCGTCGCGGCGCTGCTGCTGCGCGGCATGCCGCTGTCGATCTCGGCGGGCGTCGGGTTCATCGCGCTCTCCGGGGTCGCGGTGCTCAACGGCGTTGTCATGCTGAGCTTCATCCGGCAGCTGCGCGAGGGAGGAAGCAGTCTCGACGAGGCGATCCGCGAAGGGGCGCTGACCCGCCTCCGTCCGGTGCTGATGACCGCGCTGGTCGCGAGCCTCGGTTTCGTGCCGATGGCGTTCAACGTCGGCGCCGGCGCCGAAGTTCAGCGTCCGCTCGCGACGGTGGTGATCGGGGGGATCGTCTCCTCGACGATCCTCACCTTGCTGATCCTGCCGGCCCTCTACCGCATGGTACATGGCCGGCGCGCCAAGGACCAGAACTCCCAGCCCCCAGCGGCCGAACCTTTACCGGCTTGACCGCTCGCCCCGCGTGCCAACCGGCGCGCGGGGCACCCATTTTCCGACATTTCAGGAGTATTATGATGTCTATCCGATCCATCGCTCCGCCGGGCGGCATCCTGCGCTGCGCGCTGCTCGCGGCGAGCCTTCTTCTTCTCTGCTTCGCGATCGGCGCAGAAGCTTGGGCGCACAATGTCGCCGAGGGCGACAAGGGCTATATCCAGGAAAGCAGCGGCATCCTGTTCTGGCCGTTCGTCTATCTGGGCGCGAAGCATATGGTCACTGGCTACGACCATCTGCTCTTCCTCTTCGGCGTCATCTTCTTCCTCTACCGGATGAAGGACATAGGGCTGTATGTGACATTGTTCGCGGTCGGCCATTCGACGACGATGCTGTTCGGCGTGCTCACCGGCATCAGCGCCAACGCCTATGTCATCGACGCGATCATCGGCCTGTCGGTCGTCTACAAGGCGCTCGACAATCTCGGCGCCTATCAGCGCTGGTTCGGCGTCCAGCCCAACACCAAGGCCGCGACCTTGATCTTCGGCTTCTTCCACGGCTTCGGCCTCGCGACGAAAATCCTCGAGTTCGAGATCGCGAACGAAGGCCTGATCCCCAACCTGCTCGCCTTCAACATCGGGGTCGAGATCGGGCAATTGCTCGCGCTCGGCACGATCCTCATCCTGATGGGATTTTGGCGCCGCACCCCGAGCTTCATGCGCCATGCCTTCGCCGTCAACACCATCCTCATGACCGCGGGCTTCGTGCTCGTCGGCTACCAGCTCGCCGGCCTCGCGGCCGCTTAATCGAAGGAAACCACATCATGTTCAATTCACAGCGCCCCCGCCCCGAAGACCTGCCGACCAGCAGCCAGCTGATCCGCGCGACCGCGCTCGCCGCCGTTGCCGCGGGCGCCATCCTCGTCGCCGTCGTGCTGCCCAGCGAATATGCGATCGATCCGACCGGGATCGGCGGCGCGCTTGGCCTCACCGAAATGGGCGAGGTCAAGCTGCAGCTCGCCAAAGAGGCCGCGGCCAACGCGGCCACCGGAAGTGCTTCCGCCGCTCCGGCTGCCCAGGTGGCATCTCCGACAGCAACCGCCGCCAAGGCGGACGCGCCGCAACGCTCGGAAACGATGAAGCTTACCCTCGCGCCAGGACAGGGTGCCGAAATCAAGGCGACGATGGCGAAGGACGCGCGCCTCAACTTCAACTGGTCGGTCGAAGGCGGGCGCGTCAATTTCGACACGCACGCCGACGCACCGGGCATCGCGTACCACGGCTATGGCAAGGGCAAGGATACCACCGGCGAGAGCGGCGAACTTGTCGCAGCCTTCGACGGCAAGCACGGCTGGTTCTGGCGCAATCGCTCGGACGCGCCCGTGACGATTACGCTGCGCACCGACGGCGCCTATAGCGACATCCGCCGCGTTGTCTGACAAGGCAACAATGATTTGACGGACTCCGGCCCGGTCGCCGACCGGGTCGGAGACGATGCCCCTATAATCGCCGACAGCGGAGTTCCACCTATGCTCGCCGTTCTTGCCAACCGGACCTACCGCCACCTGTTCCTCGCGCAGATCATCGCGCTCGTCGGCACGGGCCTCGCAACGGTCGCGCTTGGCCTCCTCGCCTTCGAGATCGCCGGCGCCGATGCAGGCGCAGTGCTCGGGACCGCGATGGCGATCAAGATGGTCGCTTATATCGGCGTTGCGCCGGTCGTCGGAGCCTATGCTTCACGCCTGCCGCGCAAGCCCTTCCTCGTCGCGATGGATGTGGTGCGCGGCCTCGTCGCGCTGTTCCTGCCTTTCGTCGACCAGGTGTGGCAAATCTATCTCCTGATCTTCATCCTCCAGTCGGCGTCGGCCGGGTTCACGCCAACCTTCCAGGCGACGATCCCCGACGTGCTGCCCGACGAGAAGGATTATACGCGCGCGCTGTCGCTCTCGCGTCTCGCCTATGACATGGAAAGCCTCGTCAGCCCTATCCTCGCCGCCGCGCTGCTTGGTATCATCAGTTTCCACTGGCTCTTCTCGGGCACCGCGATCGGCTTCGCCTGTTCGGCTTTGCTCGTGCTGTCGGTCACGCTGCCGCGCACCGCGGCCAAGGCGCCGGACGGCGGCATCTATGACAAGACGACGCAAGGCACCCGCCAATATCTGAGGACCCCGCGGCTTCGCGGCCTGCTGGCGGTTACGCTTGCCGCGGCGGCCGCCAGTGCGATGGTCATCGTCAACACGCCGGTGCTCGTGCGCGGCCTTCTCGGGCTGGGACAGAGCGAGGTGGCGATCACGCTTGCAGCCTTCGGCGGCGGCTCGATGCTCGCGGCGCTGCTGTTGCCGCGCCTGCTCGATCGGGTCGCCGACCGCGCCGTGATGATTGCGGCAGCCGTGGCCATGACCGTCGTCCTCGCCGTGCTGGCAGCATCATGGTCGATGCACGAGGCGCCGGGCTATTGGAGCTTCCTGCTGCTGGGCTGGTTTGCGCTCGGCGTCAGCTATTCCGCCAGCATCACGCCGGGCGGGCGTCTGCTCCGCCGCTCGTCGGATGCCGGGGGGCGCCCGGCCCTGTTTGCGGCCCAATTCGCCCTCAGCCATGTCTGCTGGCTTGTCGCTTATCCGCTGGCCGGTCAGGTTGGCGCCCGCGCCGGCATGGGCACGGCTCTCGCCGCAAGCGCGGTGCTGGCGCTCATGGGAACGCTCATCGCCCTGCGTGTCTGGCCGCGCAAGGACCCGGATATCGTCACGCATCGTCATGACGATTTGCCGCCCGACCATCCGCATCTTCGCGAGGGCCATGCCAAGGGCGAAGCTGATCACCCCTTCGTCATCGACGCGTTCCACCCCCATTGGCCCGATAGATAGACGCTTGCAGACAAGCGGCTCAAGGCCGCGATCGGAATTGGACCGCTTTCTGACCATCTGCATTTGGTCAGTCATCCCGAAAGGAGGCATTCGAACGCAGGTCGGGCTCAAGGTATCGCGGCCAGCCAGAGGGCACCCAGATCAAAATCGATCGAGTCTGCCGCAAATGGATCAAAGCCCGATCCGGGATATAGGCAGAATTCGCCAAAATAAGGCCGCCCGTCGACCTCGTAGAAATCGACGCGCAGGAAGGCGGTGCCTCGAGCCAGCACTTCGGCCGCATCAAGCATCGCGTCGAGAGATGCAGGCGCAACGGGGTGGTCTTCGCACCGCACCAAAGGACGCCATCCCCGATCATGTAAAATCCAGCGGTGTCTGCCTGCGCGATCGAGATGCACCTGTACGTGGGTCGCTTCGCCTCCGAAAACATAAATCTTATAGTCGATCGGAAGCGGCAGGCGCCCGCCGAGCAGGGGCTCGGCGATCAAACCGCGCGGGACATCGCGATAGGCCCATTCATCGAGCCATATTCCGTAAGGCGCTCGTTGCCATCGCCCAGCCAGTCGTTGGAGCCGACGCCAGTCGCGCGCGCTTGGCGGGTCGCAAAGCACCGCATATTGATTGCAACCGTGGCGCGCCTTGAGGATGGCGGGCACGGCGAACGGAATCTCGGCGGGCAACTGCGTTCCCTGCCACAACGTCGGAATGATCCACTCCGGCCCGAGTGCCGTTCCGGCAAGACGCTTGGCCGCGATCTTGTCCATCAATTGCGTCTGCATGGCTGAGCGATCGTACAGCTTGCGCAATTGGACCAGCTCGGTGAAGCGTGTGGGGGTATCGAGATCGAGCAAACGCTGATGGCGCCAGGCATAGCTCACCGCGACGCGCCAACGCGCCAGAGCTGAACCGACGCCCCCTATTATGGAGGTCGCATCCGGTCCGATCGGTAAGGCGGTCAGTTCATTCGACGGCATAATGGATCGGCTTAAAACTTCCGCCATTCGATGCGTAGGCGGAACAGGCGGTGAGCCCGACGATGCAATCGATCTTTGCCTTCAGCCGGATGAAGTCGCCTGCCCTGCTGCGCGGCGCCAGCACCGAAAGCCCACCGGTGGCCGCATCGACCGGCACGTTCATGAAGAGATTGAAGGCGACGGGGATGGCGTCCGGTCCGATCCCGAACGGTGCGAGCGCTTCAGCGAGATTGCCGAAGCAACCCCGATGCACCGGTTTGTCGGGATAGAAATGGCGGAACGTAGCTTCGCTGCACGGGGTCAGCAGGAAGTCGTGGGTGCCGACGCTATCGGCTTCGATCTCGAACAGGATCCGCGAACGGTTCGACCAAAGGCGATGGCCCTGCGTCAGCCGGATCGTCTCTTCATAATCGAACGTGCGGCCGTTCGACAGCGCTTCGCGCGGATCGTCCTGCGCAAAGGCGACCATGTCGGATACCTGTTCCCCTTGCGGGTCCCAGACGGTCAAACTCTCGCCGACGCTTATGGTGAAAGCGACGCCGCTGCGCGGAGCGATCTCGAGCCGTGCGGACATCAGCGGCGCGGGTCGTGAAAGGGACAGTTCCAGTCCGCATCGACCCGCCGGCCGCTATATTGCTTCGCCTCGCTGGCTTCGCCATGGCGCGCCAGCATCGGGTTGACGTCGCCGGCAAGCGCTACGTCGCGCTCAATTATGATCTCGCGCATTCGCTCATAGCGTCCTTCGGCGCGAAGCCGCGCGAACTGATCGTGGAGATTGAAAACCAGCGCCGGGCTGGAGAAGCGGCGCGCGGGGCGCGAGGCGTGCGGGTGCAGGCCGATCACGAAAAAAGCCTCGCCGCCAAAGCTCAGCGAAAAATGCGGATCATCGGGATCGGCGCTGACCGCCGCGTCATAGGGTTGCCCGAGCCAGGCATCCTTATCGGCGAACGACTGGATCCGTTCCCACATCGCGACCTCAAAGACCCGTTCGGACAAGTCGAGCGGCCCCTCGAACAGAATGATCAGGCTTCGCAGTCCGTCTGGCTCGGCTCGATAGTCCCGGGCCCACGCAAGCAAGGCACTATGGATTTCGAGATCGTTCCACGCACTGGTGAGGTCGCGCGCTTCGACAATGCGGAGATTGCCTTGCGCAGCCGCCGATTTGGCGCCGACACAGGGGAAGCTCGCCTCGTGGATGCAGGACAGGAATTCAGCTACGCTCGCGTTGGACATCGGCTCTCCCTCGCTTGTCGAAGGGCTGAACGTTCAGTTTGAAAAATGGTTCAGGCGCTATCATCGGATCGTCGCCGTTTCCCGGGTGCGTTGAGATGCTGGCGA
>CAUUIU010000012.1:0-19927 GCA_963545025.1 uncultured Sphingopyxis sp.
CTTCGTCGGCAGCGTCAGATGTGTATAAGAGACAGGTCTATGGGACGGCGAGCTTCAACGTCACGCCTGATGCGGCGGGCAAATATTTTACCAAGATCCAATGCTTCTGCTTCACCGAACAACGGCTGGAGCCGGGGCAGCAGGTGCGCATGCCGGTGCTGTTCTTCGTCGACCCCAAGATCATGGACGACCCCGACGCGCGCGACATTCAGGAAATCACCCTCAGCTACACCTTCCACCCTGTAGACGGGGCTAAAAAGGCGAGCTAAGGCCGCGATCAGAGTCTTATTCAAGGACCGGCGGGCGATGGGGAATCGCTACGCTGGGGCTGCAAAACGGGAAACTTACAATGTCCGGTGCCAAACATCATGACTATCACCTGGTAAACCCCAGCGTCTGGCCGCTGATCGGTTCGGTCGCGGCGCTGGTGATGTTCTTCGGGCTCGTCATGTCGATGCATGCCGATTATTTCGGCGGCGTCGGCAAATGGGTGCTCGGCCTTGGCCTCATGGGCGTCATCGCCACCTTCTTCAGCTGGTGGTCGGACGTCATCAACGAAGCCCATGCCGGCGACCATACCCCGGTCGTCCAGCTGCACCTGCGCTACGGCATGATCCTGTTCATCGCTTCGGAAGTCATGTTCTTCGTCGGCTGGTTCTGGGCCTGGTTCGACTTTTCGCTGTTCCCGGTTCCGATCGAATATTCGGCCGCCGACGGCGCGGTCACCTCGCTGTTCGGCCAGGACGGCGCGCTCGCGATCACGCAGTGGCCGCCGAAGGGCATCGAAGTCATCGACGCCTTCTCGCTGCCCTTGCTCAACACGCTGATCCTGCTCTGCTCGGGCACCACCATCACCTGGGCGCACCATGCGCTGATCCACGGCGATCGCGAGGGTCTCAAAAAGGGTCTGTGGGCGACGATCATCCTCGGCATCGTCTTCTCGTCGATCCAGGCCTATGAATATGCGCACGCGCCCTTCGGTTTCGGCCAGAGCAACTACAGCTCGGCCTTCTACATGGCGACGGGCTTCCATGGCTTCCACGTGCTCGTCGGCACGATCTTCCTGATCGTCTGCCTCGTCCGCACCTACAAGGGCCACTTCACACCGAAACAGCATTTCGGTTTCGAGGCCGCCGCTTGGTACTGGCACTTTGTCGACGTCGTCTGGCTGTTCCTCTTCATCATCGTTTATGTCTGGGGCGGCTGGGGCGCGCCGGTCGCCGCGCACTAATTTGCCCGGCGACAATCCGAACCAACAGGGGCAGCCGCCGATCTGGCGCGCTGCCCTTTTTGGTCTCTGTCCCGAATGCGGCGCGCCGACCTTGTTCGATGGCCCGGTACAGTTCCGTGCGAAGTGCGACGCCTGCGGGCTCGATTACGGCAGCTACAATGTCGGCGACGGACCCGCGGCCTTTCTGACGCTGATCATCGGCGCGCTGCTGATCGCGCTCGCGCTGACGCTCGATTCTTTGCTGAACCCGCCTTTGTGGGTGCATGTCATCCTGTGGGTGCCGCTGACGGCCGCGGCGGTCGTCTATGGCTTGCGGCTTGCCAAAGGCGCCTTGCTCGCCAGCGAGCATCAGCGTCATGCCGCCGAGGGGCGGCGCGTGGAGGAAGAGCATGACTGACGAGCCCGTTCCCGCCGCGCCGCGCTGGCCGGTGATCCCGACGATCCTCGTCCTCGCCGCGGTCGCGGTGATGATCGCGCTCGGCGTGTGGCAATTGCAGCGCAAGGCCGACAAGGAAGCGCTGATCGCGCTCTACCAGCGCAACATGGCGATGTCGTCGACGACCGCCTATCCCGAGCTGCCGCCGGTTCCCGACACAGCCCTCTATCGCAAGAGCGGCGTCGTCTGCCTGTCGCCCGTTCGCTGGGATCCGCGCAGCGGCACCGATCGCGCCGGCAAGACGGGCATCCGCATGATCGCCGATTGCCGCACCGGTGCCGAAGGGCCGGGCGTACTCGTCGATGTCGGTATCTCCGACGATTTCACCCCGCCTAAATGGACCGGCGGCACCGTGCAGGGCACGATCGTTCCGGGCCCCGAACAGGCGACCTTGATCGAGCGGATGACGGGCAGGGCGGTTCCGGCGCGCGCGATGCTGGTCGCCGATGTGCCGGTCGCCGGGCTGCGCCCGAGCGGCGTGCCGTCTGCGGACGACACGCCGAACAACCACCTCGCCTATGCCGGGCAATGGTTCCTGTTCGCCGCCGCGGCGCTCGTCATCTACATCCTCGCCGTGCGCCGCCGCTTGCGGCCTTGAGCCGCCGCCGCTAGGCGCATTTGCGTCATGGACTATATCAGCACCCGCGGCTCAGCGCCGACCCTCGACTTTCGTGCCGCGACGCTGGCGGGTCTTGCCAGCGACGGCGGCCTCTATGTGCCCGCGCAGTGGCCGCACATGTCCGCCGAGGATATTCGTGCGCTCGCGGGGCTCGATTATGTCGAAACCGCGGTGCGCGTCATGCGCCCCTTCGTCGCTGGCGCGCTGACCGAGGAAGAGCTGCGCGGACTCTGCAAGGCCGCCTATGGCCGCTTCAGTCACGATGCCGTGACCCCGATGGTCCAGCTCGATCACCGCCACTGGCTGCTCGAACTCTTCCATGGCCCGACGCTGGCGTTCAAGGACGTCGCGCTGCAACTTCTCGGCCAACTCTTCGAAAAATTCCTGAGCGGGGGCGAGACCGACATCACGATCGTCGGTGCGACGTCGGGCGATACCGGATCGGCAGCGATCGAGGCGGTCGCGGGGCGCGAGCATATCCAGGTATTCATGCTCCATCCCGAGGGGCGGGTCAGCGACGTCCAGCGGCGGCAGATGACCACAGTCCTCGCGCCCAACGTCCACAATATCGCGATCGACGGCAGCTTTGACGATGCGCAGGCGATGGTGAAGCGCCTGTTCGGCGATGCCGAGGCGCGGAGCCAGGTGACGCTGTCGGCGGTGAACAGCATCAACTGGGCCCGGCTGATGGCGCAGGTCGTCTATTACTTCTATGCTGCCGTTCGGCTCGGCGCGCCCCAACGTCCGGTCGCGTTCAGCGTCCCCACCGGCAATTTCGGCGACGTGTTCGCTGGCTATGTCGCGGCGCGCATGGGCTTGCCCGTCGCACGGCTGATCGTCGCGACCAACGTCAACGACATCCTCCACCGCGCGCTGACCAGCGGGGATTACAGCGCGGGCTCGGTCACCCCGACCGCGACCCCCAGCATGGACATTCAGGTCAGCAGCAATTTCGAGCGTCTGCTGTTCGACCTTGCCGGCCGCGACGGCGCGGCGATCACCGGCATGATGGGCGAATTCGACGCCAAACGCGCGATGACGATTCCGGCCGACATGCTGGCCGGCGCGAGCGACCTGTTTTCGAGCGCGCGGATCGATGGCGACACGATGGCGCTGGCGACGCGCTGGGCACAAGAGCGCGGCGGGCAGATCATCGACCCGCACAGCGCGGTCGGCCTTGCCGCGGCGCGCGCGGCCGAACTCGACGCCGACATTCCCGTCGTCACGCTTGCCACCGCCCATCCGGCGAAATTCCCCGATGCCGTCGAGCGCGCAACCGGCGTCCGCCCGCCGCTCCCCGCACGGCTCGGCAATCTATTCGAGCGCCAGGAACGCTATGTGACGCTGCCCGGCGACTATGATGCGGTGAAGGCGCATATCCTGGCGGAAGCGGCCCGTGGCTGAGCTGGCTCCGCTGCGCACGCTAATCGGGGAGGCGTGGGACGATTACGGGCTGGTCGACAGCGGCGGCGGGCGCAAGCTCGAGCGTTACGGCCGCTATCGCTTCATCCGTCCCGAGCCGCAGGCGATGTGGGCGCCCGCGCTCGATCCCGCCGTATGGGAAGCGGCCGATGGCGAATTCATCCCGGCGTCCGATGACGATGGCGGCGGCCGCTGGTATTTCAACAAGCCCGTGCCGGCCGAGGGCTGGCCGCTCGCGTGGCGCGAAACGCGCTTCACGGCGCAATGCACCCCGTTCCGCCACCTCGGCTTCTTTCCCGACATGGCGCCGGTGTGGGACTGGCTGCGCGAGCGGGTCGCCGACAAAGCTGACCCCGCTTTCCTGAACCTCTTCGGCTACACCGGCGTCGGCAGCCAGGCGCTTGCGGCGGCTGGGGCCTCGGTAACCCATGTCGATGCGTCGAAGAAATCGGTGTCGCAGGCCCGCGAAAATGCCGCACTTGCGGGCATGGCCGACAAGCCGGTCCGCTGGATCGTTGACGACGCCGGCAAGTTCACCGCGCGCGAGGTAAGGCGCGAGCGGCGCTACGACGCAATCCTGCTCGACCCGCCGAAGTTCGGGCGCGGTCCGGGCGGCGAGCGCTGGCAGATCGAAGAAGGCCTCGCGCCGCTGCTCGCCGATTGCCGGCAGTTGCTCGACGCCGACAGCCGCGCGCTGTTCCTGACCGTCTACGCCGTGCGCATGTCGGCGCTGGCGATCGGCGAACTTCTTGCCCAGCTTTTCGCTGACCTGCCCGGGACCGTCGAATGCGGTGAGCTGGCGGTGCGCGAAGAGGCGCGGGGGCTGCTGCTTCCCACTGCGATTTTTGCACGCTGGAGTCGCTGACCCATTTTCTCGCGCAGCAATTTGTTGCATACGTTTGCTGCACAAAAATCCGCAGCAATGTGACGGGAATCTGACTGCCTTTGCGTTGACAATGAGAACGTTCTCATTTAGATAACGTTCACATAAGAGGAATACCGCCGATAAAAGAGCGGTTGATCTGGGAGGAAAAGGGATGCGGGCGTCTCAAAAGCAGTGGCTTGCCAAGTTTCTGGTCGGTACGTCGGCGCTATCGCTGATGGGCGTGGCGCAGGTCGCCAGCGCGCAGGAAACCCCAGCGGAAGGCGTAGCCGAAGGTGACGAGATCGTCGTCACGGGCATCCGCGCCAGCCTTGCCGCCTCGGCCGACATAAAGCGCGAAGCGCAGGGCGTCGTCGATGCGATCTCCGCCGAAGATATCGGCAAATTCCCCGACACCAACCTCGCCGAGTCGCTGCAGCGCATCACCGGCGTGTCGATCGACCGCCAGAATGGTGAAGGTCAGCTGATCACCGTCCGCGGCTTCGGTCCCGAGTTCAACCTGGTGACGCTGAACGGCCGCCAGATGCCGACCGCGCTGATCGGCGATGGCGGCGGCGCGCCGTCGTCGCGTTCGTTCGACTTCGCCAACCTTGCGTCGGAAGGCGTTGCGGCGGTCGAAGTCTACAAGAGCGGCCGCGCGACGATCGAATCGGGCGGTATCGGTTCGACCATCAACATTCGCACGCCGCGCCCGCTCGACAACCCTGGGATGCGCGGCAGCCTGTCGGTGAAGGGCGTGTACGACACGTCGCGCAACGAAGGCGATCCGATCACGCCCGAAGTGTCGGGCATTTTCAGCAGCACCTTCGCCGACGATACGATCGGCATTGTGCTCATCGGCTCGTACCAGAAGCGCAAATCGAGCACGAACACCGCCAGCGTCGGTTGGCGCGACGGCTATCTCGGCAACGAGAACAATTGGGGCTCGCTCGCCCAGCCGGGGACGCCGCGTGCTGCGAACATCACTAACCGCCCCGATCCGACCGATGTCTATCAGGTTCCGCAGAGCGCGTCCTATAACCTCGAAGACATCAATCGCGAACGCATCAACGGGCAGGCGGTACTGCAATTCCGCCCCAGCGACAGCTTCACCGCGACGATCGACTATATCTATTCACGCAACACCGTCGAAACGCGCAACAGCAACGTCGGCGTTTGGTTCAACCACGAAGACACATCGAGCGCCTGGACCGACGGTCCGGTCGCCGGCCCGATCTTCTATACCGAACGCTTCAACCCGCCGACCGGCGTTCCCAGCCCGAACGCGCTCTATGGCGGCAAGGATCTGTCTTACAGCGGTGCGCTGATCGAGAACCGGGCCGAAAATAACTCGCTGGGCGTCAATCTGGAATGGAAGGGTCCGGGCGGCGTCACGTTCGAACTCGACGGCCATCATTCGACGGCACAGGTGAATCCGGTCAACCGGTTCGGATCGAGCATGTCGCTGGGTAACGCTGTCTTCGGCGTTCAGAACCAGTCGATCAATTTCGAAAACGACCTGCCGATCATATCCTACAACATGTTCGCCGGCATCGATCCGTTGAATCCCGCGCTGATCACGCCAACGGGCAACGCGTTCCGCAATGCCTATTTCCGGAACCGTATCGATCAGTTGCAGCTGCGCGGTCACTACGACCATGATGGCGGCTTCCTCGACACGATCGATTTCGGCGTCTCCTACGTCAACAGCAAGGTGCGCTCGGCGTTCGGCACGATCCAGAACGATACCTGGGGCGGTCCGGGTCCGGCATCGACCATTCCTGACGACATCTTCTCGCTCGTGACAATTCCCGACAAATTCCCGGGCCTCGCCCAGGACGGGATGATCCAGAGCTTCTACACCTTCGATTTCGAACGCATGGCGGACCTGATCGAGCAAAATTTCCAGACGTGCAGCAATCCCGCAACGGGCTCCGCGCAGCCGGGCACCTGCCTCGCCAACTTCAATACCGACCGGCGCATTTCGGAAAAGACGCTCGCGCCCTATCTGCAGGTCGCGACCGTGTTCGACCTCTTCCAGAACCCGGCGCATCTGGTGGCGGGCCTGCGTTACGAGACGACCGACATCGCATCGGCGGCTCTGGTCCCGGTGCCCGTGACCACCCGTTGGGTTGGTGACAATGAATTCAACGTCGTCTTTTCTGGCGACAGCGATTTCACGCGGTTCAAGGGGTCGTACAACAACTGGCTGCCCGCGGTCGACTTCGACATCTCGCCGATGGAAGACGTCAAGCTGCGTGCGTCGTACAGCCACACGATCACGCGTCCCGACTATGCCAGCATGCAGGGCGGGCGCACCATCGATACGCTGTTCCGCGTCGGCGGCGGCACGGGGGCGCAGGGCAACCCGGGACTGATCCCCTATAAGTCGAAGAATATCGACCTGTCGGCGGAATGGTATTACGCCCGCGATAGCTATATTTCGGTGGGCTATTTCCACAAGGATGTGAGCAATTTCATATCTTCGACGCGGATCGACTCCAACGCATTCGGGCTGACCACGCCGGTGAACGGCCCGCGTTGGAACGCTGCGGTGGCGGCACTCGGAGCGAACGCGACCGTTGGGCAGATCCGGCAATATATCATCACCAACTTCCCGAGCACGGTGACCGGCAATATCATCAACGCCGCGCCCGGCGATCCGCTGCTGAATTTCGAGATCACGACGCCGGTCAACAATGATCAGACGGCATCGATCAACGGTTGGGAGTTCGCGCTTCAGCACAGCTTCTGGGACACCGGCTTTGGCGTGATCCTGAACTATACGATCGTCAACGGCAGCGCGACATACGACAATACGCAGCCATCGACGGTCACGCAGTTCGCGCTTACGGGCCTCAGCGACAGTGCCAACGCGGTCGCCTATTACGACAAGAACGGGCTTCAGGCGCGCGTCGCCTGGAACTGGCGCGACAAATTCCTCGCGGGAACGGGCCCCAACCCCTTCTATACCGAGGAATATTGGCAGATCGATGCCAGCGCGAGCTATGAGTTCATCCCGGGCCTGACCGGCTTTGTCGAGGCGATCAACCTGACCGGAGAGGGCCGTCGCGGACACCTCCGGCACAAGAATAATGTCACCTTCGTGCAGCCGGGTTTCGCCCGCTATGCGGCAGGGGTCAGGTTCAGTTTCTAAGGCGGGCCGGCACCGGCCGTCCTCCATCGACAAGAGAGCCGCGCCTTACCCGGGGTGCGGCTCTTTTGCGTGACGGCGGCGGCGCGTTGGCCTAGGATTGCGGGCAATGAAGGAAGTGGTCGAGAGGGTAGTGATTGTGGGCGGCGGCACCGCCGGCTGGCTCGCGGCCTGCGTCCTCGCCAGTGCGCGCCGCGCTGCTCCGCTCGACATCACGCTGATCGAGGCGCCCGATATTCCGACTATCGGCGTCGGCGAGGGCACGTGGCCGACGATGCGCGCGACGCTGGCCGCGATCGGGATCGGCGAGGCCGAGTTTCTGAACGCCTGCGACGGGTCGTTCAAGCAAGGGTCGCGCTTCGACGGCTGGGTCGATGGCGGCGCCGACGACCGCTATCTGCACCCTTTCACCCCGCCGCCGGCCATGGCGACGCGCGACCTGCTCGCTGCGTGGCGGGCGGGCGCGCCCGATCGGTCGTTTGCGGACGTGATGACCGCGCAGGCGACGCTCTGTGACCGCCATCTCGCGCCGCGCCAGCGCGCGATGCCCGACTATCAGGGCGCGGCCAACTATGCCTATCATCTCGATGCCGGGAAATTCGCGGCGCTGCTGTCGACGCACGCCGTCCAGCGGCTGGGCGTGCGCCACATTGCCGATCATGTCACCGACGTTCGCCCCGACGGGCAGGGAGGTATCGCTTCGGTCGCCACGCGCGAGAATGGCGATATTGCGGGCGATCTGTTCGTCGACTGCACCGGCCACGCCGCGTTGCTGATCGGCCAGCATCTGGGTGTCGACTGGATCGACCGCAGCGACACACTGTTCAACGACCGGGCGCTGGCGGCACAGGTCCCCGTCGCGCCGGACAGCGCGATCGCGTCGCAGACGGTGGCGACTGCGCATAAGGCGGGCTGGATCTGGGATATAGGGCTGCCCAACCGGCGCGGCATTGGTTGCGTCTATGCCAGCCGTTTCATCGACGACGATGCGGCGGAAGAGATATTGCGCGCCTATATCGCCAAGGCATTGCCCGACGCGCCCGAGGTGCCGGTGCGCAAACTAGTCTTTCCGACCGGCCACCGCGCGCGTTTCTGGCAGGGCAATTGCGTGGCGATCGGGCTGTCGGCGGGTTTCATCGAACCGCTCGAGGCGTCGGCGATCGTGATGATCGAATTGTCGCTGCGCGCGCTCACCGAAAATTTCCCGGCCGACCGCGGCGCGATGCCGATCCATGCCGAACGGTTCAACACGCTCTTCCGCTATCGCTGGGACCGGATCGTCGAGTTTCTGAAGCTGCATTATCTGCTCAGCCGCCGTGCCGAGCCCTATTGGCTGGCGCAGCGCGATCCCGCCCATGTGCCCCAGCGCCTTACCGAGCTGATGACGCTGTGGCACGACCAGCCGCCGTCGGCGTGGGACTTTCCGCAGGTCGACGAGATATTCTCGGCCGAGAGCCACCAATATATCCTCTACGGCATGGGACACGCCGTCCCGGGCGGCAGCTCAACCGGCAACGGCGCGGCGGCACTTGCCGAAAGCCGCCAGCGCGCGCGTTCTCTCGCTGCGGCGCTGCCGACTAACCGCGACTATCTCGATGCTCTTGGCGCCTATGGCGGCGCCGCGGCTGCCCTCTAGGAAAGACCCAAATGACCCAGCATGCCGTTCTCGACAAAAATGCCCACCGCGAGCTTCGCATTCGGGCCGATGCGGGCGCGGAGCTGGGCGATGCGGTGATGGCGACGCTGACGGTGCCGAGTGAGTTCCGCAACATCCAGGGCCATTTCCCGATCCTGTTCCGGCGCGAGATCGACCGCGACGATTTCATGGCGTTGGCGCTGCTCGGGTTCGAAAATGGCGAAAATCTATTTCTGGAGGGCGACCGCTGGGATGCGCGCTATCGCCCGCTGTCGCTCGCGATTCAGCCTTTCCTGATCGGGCGTCCGGCGAACGGCGACGGGCCTGGACAGGTGCATGTCGACCTTGGCCATCCGCGCATCGCGCCGGGGGGCGAGGGGATCCGGCTGTTCGACGTCGACGGCATGGCGACGCCGTATCTCGAAGACATCGCCGAGCGGCTCGGCGCGCTCGACGAAGGCTATCGCCGCAGCAAGGCGTTCTTCGACGCGCTCGCCGCCTATGATCTGCTCGAACCCTTCAGCCTCGAGGTCACGCTCGACGACGGGGCGACCAATTCGCTCGTCGGTTTCCACATCATCGACGAGGACCGGCTCCGCGCGCTCGACGCCGCAGCGCTCGGCGCGCTGCACGCCGAGGGGCATCTGATGCCGATCTTCATGGCGCTCGCCTCGCTGTCGCAGCTGTCGGCACTGGTCGAGCGCAAGAACCGCAAGGCGGGCCGTGGCTGATCGCGACGCGCCTATTTACGACCGCCTGGCCAAGGTTTCGGAGCGCGAGTGGGACAAGGGGGCGAGGCTCGACGCGTTGCTGCAGGGCGCGCGCGAGCCCTTCGTCCTGCGTGGCCTCGTCGCCGACTGGCCGCTGGTCGCGGCGGGCAAGCGCAGCGGACAACACGCGCGGCGCTATCTGATCGATCATGCGCGCGATCGGCCGTTCAAGGTGTCGATCGGTCCGCCGGGGCACGATGGGCGGCTGTTCTACGATGCCGACATGGAAATGAACTTCCGCCTCGGCACCGGCCGGCTCGCGGACATTTTCGGCGGTATCGACCAGGCCGAGGAGCAGGGCGAGGCACGCACCGTCTATCTGGCCTCGATCGATATTCCCTCGCATTTCGACGGGCTCGACGAAGCGAACCCGATCGACCTTGGCGACCGCGATCCGCTCAAGAGCATCTGGATAGGGACGCGCACGCGGATCGCCGCGCACAATGACTTTCCGGACAATCTTGCGTGCTGCGCGGTGGGGCGCCGCCGCTTCACCCTGTTTCCGCCGCACCAGTTCCGCAATCTCTACCTCGGTCCGATCGACAATACGCCCGCCGGCCGCGCGGTGAGCATGGTCGATTTCGACGCGCCCGACCTCGCCGCCTATCCGCGTTTCGTCGATGCGATGGCCGAGGCGCAGACGGTGGAGCTCGATCCCGGCGACGCGATCTTCATTCCGTCGATGTGGTGGCACCATGTCGAGGGGCTCGCGGACTTCAACATATTGGTCAATTACTGGTGGCGCAGTTCTCCGGCATGGCTCGGCCAGCCGCAGGTCGCGCTGAACCATGCAATCCTCGCCATTCGCGACCTCCCGCCCGAGGACAAGGCGATGTGGCGCGAATTGTTCGATCATTATGTGTTCGAGAATGACGACCGCGTTACCGACCATATCCCCGAAAAGGCGCGCAGCATCCTCGCGCCGCTCACCCCCGAAAGCGCGGGCCGTCTCCGCGCTTTCCTCTTGAGGACACTCAACCGATGAATGAAGACAAGCCGGTTCAGCGCATCGTCATTGCCGGGGGCGGCACCGCGGGCTGGATGGCCGCCGCCGCAATCGCGCGCACCCTCGGCCGCGCGGTCGATCTGACGTTGGTGGAGTCGGAAGCGATCGGCACGATCGGCGTCGGGGAGTCGACGATCCCGCCGCTCGTCAATTTCAACCGCATCCTGCGCATCAACGAAGCCGATTTCATGCGCGCGACGCAGGCGACCTTCAAACTCGGCATTTTGTTCGACGACTGGAAAGAGGTCGGATCGCGCTATTTCCACAGCTTCGGACTGACCGGAAAGGACCATTGGTCGGCGGGGTTCCAGCATTTCTGGCTGCACGGCCGAACCAGGGGCCACGACCAGTCGTATGACGACTATTGCATGGAACTGGTCGCCGCGATGGAGGGCAAGTTCGCGCACCTGCCCGACGACGGCATCAACTATGCCTATCAACTCGATTCCGGCCTTTATGCGCGCTTCTTGCGCGAGGTTTCCGAAGGCGACGGCGCGAAACGGATCGAAGGCAAGATCGAGGCGGTCGAACTCGATGGCCAAACCGGCGATATCGCCGCGCTCGTCCTCGATGGCGAGCGGCGGATCGAGGGCGATATCTTCCTCGACTGCACCGGCTTTCGCGCGCTGCTCATGGAGGGCGCGCTGCACGCCGGGTTCGACGACTGGACCCACTGGCTACCCTGCGATAGCGCGATCGCGCTCCAGACTCCGAACGTCCGGCCGCCCGTGCCCTATACGCGTGCGATGGCGCACGATGCAGGCTGGCAGTGGCGCATTCCGCTACAGCACCGCACGGGCAACGGCATCGTCTATTGCAGCCGTTATCTGGACCGCGAGGCGGCGCTCGAACGCCTGCTTGGCAATATCGAGGGCGAGGTGTTGACCCCGCCGAATTTCCTGCTTTTCGCGGCGGGCGCGCGGCGGCGGCAGTGGCACCGCAACTGCGTCGCCATCGGCCTGTCGGGCGGCTTCATGGAGCCGCTGGAATCGACGAGCATCCACCTGATCCAGCGCGCGGTGCTGCGCTTCATCCGCATGCTGCCGTCCGGCGGCCGGGTCAGCGAGCGCGATATCGCCGAGTTCAACGACCAGCAGATGCAGGATATGGAGCAGATCCGCGACTTCCTGGTGCTCCACTATAAGGCGACCGACCGTCGCGACAGCCCCTTCTGGCGTCAGTGCGCCGACATGCCGATCCCGGATACGCTGGAGCAAAAGATCGAGCTGTTCCGCGAAACCGGCCGCGTCTTCCGCAAGAATGAGGAATTGTTCGCGGAGAATAGCTGGATCCAGGTGATGATGGGGCAGGGGATCATGCCGCAAAGCTATCACCCGATCGCCGAAAAGCTGAGCGACGACGAGCTCGACCGCCTGCTCCAGACGATCCGCGACGGCGTGACCGACACGGTATCGAAATTGCCGGCGCATCAGGACTATGTCGCCCGCTATTGCGGCGCGACAGTCACCCAAGCCGCGTGATGCGCGCCGCCGCCTTGCTGCTCGTCGCGACGGCGGCATCGCCCGCAGCGGCCGAAGAAGGGTGGCAGCTCGTCTGGGCAGACGAGTTCGACGGGGCGGAAATCGACCGTGGCAAGTGGGATTTCGACGTGGATTGCTGGGGCGGCGGCAACAATGAACGGCAATGCTACACCGACCGGCGGGGCAATGCGGCGGTCAAGGATGGCAAGCTGATCATTACCGCGCGCAAGGAAAAGGCGACGGGGCCGGCCTTTCCACTGGCGCAGCGCGGCGATCCCGCCAAGGCTAACGAGCAGGCGACCCGTGACTACACCTCCGCCCGCCTCGTGACGCGCGGCAAGGCGGCGTGGACCTATGGCAAGATCGAGGTGCGCGCCAAGCTGCCGCAGGGGCAAGGAACCTGGCCCGCGATCTGGATGCTGCCCGAGGACAGCCGCTATGGCACATGGGCTGCGTCGGGCGAGATCGACATATTGGAGGCGGTGAACCTCGGCGTTCGCTGCGACACATGCGAGGGTGGCGTCGAAAACCGCATCCTCGGTACGCTGCATTTCGGCGGCCAATGGCCCGCGAACAAGCATAAGGGCGATGAAACCGCGCTCCCCGCGCCGATCGACGATTTCCATGTCTTCGGCATCGTCTGGGAAAAGGGCAAGATCGTCTGGACGGTCGATGGCAAACCCTATGCGACGCGCGTTGTCGGCGAGTGGAGCACGAGCGGATCGAGCGACCCCGCGGCGCCGTTCGACCGGCCTTTTCACCTGCTGCTCAACCTCGCGGTCGGCGGCGGGCTGGCCGAAGGGCGCGGCCTCAAAGGCGTCGATGCGCGCGGATACCCTAAAATTATGGAAGTCGACTGGGTTCGCGTCTGGCAATGCGGCGAGGATGAAGCTAGCAGGTCGCGATGCGGACTGATGGGGGGTCAGGGAAACTAATGGGGCGTCGGCGGCAGTCGGTGACGATCAAGCATGTGGCGGCCGACGCAGGCGTCTCGCTGCAGACGGTCAGCCGCGTCATCAACGATGAGCCCAATGTTCGCCCCGAAATGAAGGAGCGGGTGCAGGCGTCGATCGACAAGCTCGGTTACGTCCCCTCAATCGCGGCGCAGCGGATGAGTGGGTCGCGCTCCTATCTGATCCTCGCGATCAACGACCGCGAACGCACCATCGCCGACTGGCGCGGCCGGCAGGGGGTCGACTGGGTCGACCAGATGCTGCTCGGCGGCATGCTCAAATGCGCCGAGCTTGGCTATCGCATGATCTTCGAGCTCGTCGACACGCACAACGACCATGTCGAGCGTGAACTGCGCGCGACGATTGCCGCGCTCCAGCCTGATGGGGTGATCCTGACGCCGCCGCATTCGGACAATCCACTGATCGTCGACCTGCTGCATCACCAGAAAATCCCCTTCGCGCGCATCGGATCGCTGGGCGGCGATTCGGGGATCGCGCTGGTCATGGACGACGAGGGATCGGCGCGGCTCGCGACGCGGCACCTGATCGACCTGGGGCATCGACGGATCGGCTTCATTTCGGGATCGGACGAATATAGCCTCAGCCGCTGGCGCATCGACGGCTGGGAGGCCGAGATGCGCGAGGCGGGGCTGGACACCGAAGGGCTGCTCGCCGAGGGCGATTTCAGCTATGCTTCGGGCGAAGCGGCGGCGCAGCGCCTGCTGGGCGGGTCCAATCCGCCGACCGCGATCATCGCGAGCAATGACCAGATGTCGCTCGCGACGCTGGAGGTTGCGCGCACGATGAAGATCAAGGTGCCGGGGCAATTGTCGGTCGTCAGCTTTGACAACACACCGATCGTCCGCTTTACCCAGCCCGCGCTGACCGCGGTCGACCAGCCGGTTGCCGAAACCGTGTCACGCGCGGTCGAACTGATCATCAAGGCACAGCGCGGCGGGCCGCGCCCGGCCGAGCCCACGGTCGTACAGGGCGGCCTCGTCCAGCGCGGATCGTCGGCGCCGCCGCAGTGACGAACCAAGAAGGGGCGCCTCGCCGCCAGTCGACCGGTTTTCTGCTCCTCTATGCGCTCGCTGCGGCCGGCGGCGCGATGGCCTATGTGCCCTTCCTGACGATCCTCTTGCCCGCGCGGATGACCGAACTCGCGGGATCGGCCGACATCCAGTCGCTCGGCCACGTCACTTTCTTTGGCGCGATCGCGGCGAGCCTCGGCGGCATCGGCTTCGGCTGGCTCAGCGATATCACCGGCAACCGGCGCGGCTGGGTCCTGACCGGGCTGGCGCTCACCGTCGGCCTGTTGCTTGCGGTGCCGCTCGCGCGCGATGTGCAGACGCTGATCGTGATCATCATCGCCTGGCAATTGTCGCTCAACATGATCCTCGGCCCGCTCGCCGCATGGGCAGGCGACCTGGTGCCCGACGAACAGAAGGGGCTGCTCGGCGGGCTGCTCGCCTTTTCGCCCGCGCTCGGCGCCTGGTCGGGCGCGCTTGTCACACTGCCGGGGCTGGTGTCGGCGGAAGGGCGGCTGGCGGTTGTCGCGATGCTCGTTACCGCAGCCGTTCTGCCGGTCATGCTGTTCGGGCGGCCGCGCGCCTTTCCCGAACTCACTGCGCCGCTGCCGGAACGCGCCGACGGGGCGGTATGGACGCCGCCGAGCGGACCGGCGGTGCGGATGTGGACCGCGCGCCTGCTCGTCCAGATCGCCGAGGCCGCGCTTTTCGCTTACCTCTATTTCTGGTTCCGCTCGATCGACCCGCGGATGGGCGACAATGAGAAGGCTGGGATTTTCAGCCTTGCACTGACGCTCGCGGTGCCGATCGCGCTGGCCGCGGGGCGCTGGGCCGACCGCAACGATAGACCTTTCCGGCCGCTGGTAATCAGCGCGGCGGTCTCGGCGGCGGGCATGATCGGCATGGCGTTCGCCACGGGCCCCGACGCGGCAAAGGCCAGCTATCTGGTCTTCGGCATCGCGACGACCGTCTTCCTGTCGCTGCATTCGGGCCAGACGCTGCGCATTCTGCCGCGATCGGACCGGCGCGGCCGCGACCTCGGCATCTTCAACCTGACAAATACGGTGCCGTCGCTGATCATGCCTTGGCTCACCATATCGCTCGTTCCGGGGTTCGGCTTCGACGCGCTTTTCCTGCTGCTCGCGGCGCTGACGAGCGGGGCGGTCCTGTTGCTCGCGACGATGCCGCGGGTTCCCCGCACGTCCTAGAAACGGACGCTTGATTTCGCCGGTTCTCTATGCGAGACAGCGTTTGATAACGTTCACATAAGATGAGATGGGAGAGAAAATGCGCCGACATGCGATTGCGGTGGCGACTGCGCTGCTTCTGGCCGGCACCGCCGGCGCGACGGCTCCGGCCGCGACCGAAGCGGCGGCGGTTCATCCCGAACTCTGGCCCACCGCAAAGAGCCCGGCGACGATCACCGATGCGGCGACCGAGACGCGGATCGACGCGCTGATCAAGCGCATGACGATCGAGCAAAAGGTCGGCCAGCTGATCCAGGCCGATATCAGCACGATCACGCCCAAAGACCTCGAAACCTATCCACTCGGATCGATCCTCGCGGGCGGCAACAGCGGACCGGGCGGCAATGAGCGCTCGACCGCCGCCGACTGGTCGAAGCTCGTCGGCGATTTCCGCGCCGTCTCGCTGCGCCCGCAGGCGAATGGCGTTGCAATCCCGATCATCTTCGGCGTCGATGCCGTGCACGGGCATAATAATATCCCCGGCGCGACGCTGTTCCCCCACAATATCGGCCTCGGCGCCGCGCGCGACCCCGAATTGATCCAGCGCATCGGCGCAGTCACCGCCGCCGAAATCGCGGGCAGCGGCATCGAATGGACCTTCGCCCCGACGCTCGCGGTCCCGCAGGACCTGCGCTGGGGCCGCAGCTATGAAGGCTACGCCTCCGACCCCAAACTGATCGCCGATTATGCGAAGGCGATGGTGATCGGGCTTCAGGGCAAGCTGGTGTCAGGTCAAACCGTCGGCGCCACCCATGTTGCCGCAACCGCCAAGCATTTCCTCGCCGACGGCGGCACCTTCGAGGGCAAGGATCAGGGCGACGCCAGGGTCGACGAAAAGGAACTGATCGCGAAACACGCGATGGGCTATCCCGCCGCGATCGACGCCGGCGCGCTGACCGTGATGGCGAGCTTCTCAGGCTGGCAGGGCGTCAAGCATCACGGCAACAAGGGTCTGCTGACCGACGCGCTCAAGGACCGCATGGGCTTTGGCGGCTTCGTCGTCGGCGACTGGAACGGACACGGCCAGGTCACGGGGTGCAGCGTCACCGATTGTGCGCAGTCGATCAACGCCGGGCTCGACATGTTCATGGCCCCCGACAGCTGGAAGGGGCTGTACGACAGCACGTTGAAACATGCCAAGGACGGCACGATCAGCCAGGCGCGGCTCGATGATGCCGTGCGCCGCATCCTGCGCGTGAAATACAAGCTCGGGCTGTTCAGTGAAGGTCATGTTAACCGCGGTAACTTTGCCGCGGTCGGCGCCCCCGATCATCTGGCCATCGCGCGCGAAGCTGTCGCCAAGTCTTTGGTTCTGCTGAAGAACAATGGTAACATTCTGCCGATCAAACCGGGTGCGCGCGTGCTCGTTACCGGGCCGGCGGCCGACAGCATGGCGATCCAGTCGGGCGGCTGGACGATCAGCTGGCAAGGGACCGACGTCGTCCGGTCGGACTTCCCCAATGGCCAGACGATCTGGGAAGCGCTCAACAAATCGGTGCGCGATGCCGGCGGCGTCGCCACGCTGTCCGACGGCGGCGTATTCAAGGAAAAGCCCGATGTGGCGATCGTCGTGTTCGGCGAGGCGCCCTATGCGGAATTTCAGGGCGACGTGCCGACGCTCGACTATCAGCCGTCCGAAGCGACCGATCTGGCGACGCTCAAGAAGCTGAAGGCCGCGGGCGTCCCCGTGGTCGCGCTGTTCCTGTCGGGCCGCCCGATGTTCACCAGCCCCGAAATCAACGCCGCCGACGCCTTTGTGGCCGGCTGGCTGCCGGGGTCGCAGGGCGTCGGTGTTGCGGACGTGCTCGTTGCGGGCAAGGACGGCAAGAGCGCGCGCGGCTTCACCGGCACCTTGCCCTTCGCCTGGCCCGCCGATGCGCGCTCGCCGGTCGAAAAGCCGCTGTGGCCGGTCGGTTACGGCCTGAAATATGGCGCGACGACGACCGTGCCGCAGCTTTCGGAAGAGCTGGGCGTCGACATCGCGGCGGCGCTCAACGTGACCACCTATTTCGCGGGCGGCCGTGCCCGCGCACCTTGGGGGCTGACGATCACCGATGCCGGCGGCGCCCGCCCCGTCGAATCGTCGCCGGTATCGAGCCCCGGCGGTCTGCTCGCCGCGCGCTCGGTCGATGTGAAGGCGCAGGAGGATGGCAAATCGTTCGTCTGGACCGGCCCCGCTGCCTTCCATCTCTCGGGGCCCTATGCCGATCTCTCGCGCCAGCTCAACAACAGCTTCGCGCTGCGCGTCGAGTGGCGCGTCGACGCACTGGGCACCGGCCCGGTGACGGTCGCGCTCGGCGGTCAGGCGTTCGATGTTTCCGACTGGGTCAAGGCTGCGTCGAAGGGGCAGGTCAGCTCGTTCCGCATTCCGCTCCGCTGTTTCGCCGACGCGGGCGCAAATCTGCAGAAGCTCGACTATGCGCTGAGTGTCGCCGCCGACAAGGGCTTCGCCGCAACGCTGCTGCATACGAATGTCGAGGCGGTTGGCGAAAATCTGCCTTGCCCGCCAAAGGCAAAATGACGACACACTGAGAATAGACATAAAATAAGGTCGGGGAGAGAGACATGGCACTGGCGCCGGATATCACGTCGAGCAGCGATCCGGTGGCGAGCGAAGGTGGCGGGGGGCATGTCGACGCCCCCGAACTGCGCCTGTTCGTCATGGGCCTGTTTTTCATTTTCGGCGGCATCACCAGCCTCAACGATGTGATCATCCCCAAGCTCAAAGAGCTGTTTACGCTGAACTATACCCAGGCGATGCTGGTGCAGTTCTGCTTCTTCACTGCCTATCTGGTGATCGGCATTCCGGGGGCGAAGCTGGTCAAGAAGATCGGCTATATGCGCGGCGCGGTGGCGGGGCTGTTGACGATGATGGTCGGCTGCCTGCTCTTTATCCCGGCATCGCAAAATGCCGTCTATGAACTCTTTCTCCTCGCGCTGTTCGTGCTCGCCAGCGGCGTCGTGATCGTGCAGGTCGTCGCGAACCCGCTGATCTCGCTTCTTGGCAAGCCCGAGACCGCGCACAGCCGCTTGACCTTTGCCCAAGCGTTCAATTCGCTTGGTACGACGGTGTTTCCGATCGTCGGCTCGATCCTGATCCTCGGCAGCCTTGCGGCGGTGACCGCCGATCAGCTGTCGGGCGCCGAGCTCGACGCCTATCGGATTGCCGAGAGCAAGGCGATCATGCACGGCTATCTGGGCATCGCCATCGCGCTGATCGTGGTGGCGGCGATCGTCTGGGCGTTCCGCAACAAATTGCCGCATGATGCGGCCAGCATGGCGGGCGGCGAACTGGTCCGCACACCGCGCTATACCGCCGGGCTCGCGCTGATTGTCGCTGGTGCGGTGGCGGCGACGCAGGGCTATGCGGTGATCGGCGTGCTGCTCATCCTGCTGGCGCCTGCCGTCTGGCTCTATGACAATGACCTGCTCACCCGGACACGCTTCAGCTTCGGCGCACTCTGTATCTTCCTCTATGTGGGCGCAGAGGTTTCGATCGGCTCGCTGATCGTGAATTATCTGATGCAGCCGGGCGTGATGGGGCTTGAGGAACAGGCCGCGGGCAAGCTGATCGGCTTCTATTGGGGTGGGGCGATGGTCGGGCGTTTTATCGGGTCGGCGCTGATGCGCGTGATCAGCCCCGGCAAGCTGCTCGCCCTTGTCGCGCTCGGTGCGATCACGCTGATCCTCGTCTCGACCAACACGACCGGCGTCGTGTCGGGCTACAGCTTGCTCGCGATCGGCCTGATGAACTCGATCATGTTCCCGACGATCTTCAGCCTCGCTTGCGAAAAATTGGGCACGCGCGCGGCCGACGGATCGGGCATCATCAACGTCGCGATCTTCGGCGGCGCGGTGGTTCCGCTCGCGACCGGAGCGATCGCAGACCTGACCGGCAGCCTCGGTACGGCCATGCTGCTTCCGGCGCTCTGCTATGCGATTATCGCGGGCTTCGGCTACTACGCTCGCCGTCCAGCTGTCGCCTGACCTCCGAAACAGCCGCGGGCGATCGTCACCCCCGGTGACGATAACCCGCCGTCCGCCCCCACCGGAAAGCCTGGCTCAGGCCAGCTCTATAAGGT